>JARFRL010000149.1 GCA_029287275.1 Pontiella desulfatans | reverse complement strand
AGCATCATTCAAGCGAACGGATTTGTCACGATCCGCCCGCGGAAATCCATTCCCCCCCAAAAGACTTGCCACCCGCGGCCGTCCCCCCTATATTTCCGACCCTTTCACGCGCTCTGGTAGCTCAGCTGGATAGAGCAACGGACTTCTAATCCTTAATAAGCATTTTGTCCTAATTCATCTCAAACCAGCTTGAGTGCGCATTGCCCTATCAACCAGCAACTAACAACTTCCACTCAACAATCCCCAATCATCTCCAATCTACCCAAATTTCGCCACAGGGTTACAAGTTTCGGAATTTCGACTCTCCGGAACTCTCCAAGTCCGCAGCGACGTCAAATCACCGCTGTTCGGAAAGTGATTAATCCTGAATTGCTTTGTGCCACCTTGAGCAAGTAGCTAAAGTTTCTAACCATTAGCGGGGGAATAAGAATCCGAAGCAACAGGAGTTGTTTTAAACCGCTAATGAACGCTAATCGACGCTAATAATGGGAACCACAGAATACATAGAACACACGGAAGCTGGAGTATGAAGAAGCTGAGAATATTTGTCAGTTCGGTTCAGAAAGAGCTGGAGATAGAACGGGTAGCGGTGGCTGGCTGGGTTTCGGCTGATCCCCAATTGTCTGAGCTGTGCGATGTCGTTCTATTTGAGAAAGAGCCTTTGACAGGAAAGCGAATCAGCAAACCCTATCTGGAATGTCTAAAGACGTGTCAGGTTTATCTGCTGATTCTGGACTGTGAATACGGCAATCCCCCGGAGTTTTCGGCAACGCATGAAGAATACCAATTCGCAAGGGACAATGGAATGCCGATGCTGGTGTTTATCAAGGGAGCGAAGGACTGGAAGCGTGAGGAGAAAACGAAGGAATTCTTTGACGAAATTAAAGCAGATGGGAATACCTATCGCCGCTTTCATGATCGGGTAGACCTTAGGCCGGAAATGCAGGGTGCTTTGGTAAGTGTGCTGAAGGAAACATTCGAAACCGATGTGGCAGCGGATGAGAGCGGCGTTGCCGGGGGAGCTATAGAGCCCTCTTCTATGTTTGAACAACAGGCTTTGGATATTTCTGCGGATGAGTTGGATATGGTTGAGGCGAGTACCTGGCTTGGAGCGATCAAAGCGATTGACCCTGTGCGTCCAACATCAACCGAGGAACTTTTAAACAAGCTTCGAGAAAAAGGTTTGGTCCGAAAAGAAGCTGATGCCTATCAGACTCAAGCTTCAGGGCTTCTTTTTCTGGGACAGAATCCATCTCTCCGTTTTCCCCAGTGCCGGATATTTACGGATGCTTTCGGTGGCACCGTGACTGACAGCACCCCGGCTGACCAGGATACGCTATCTGCTCCTGCTCCCTCAATGGTTCGGGCGGTTTGGGATTTTGTCTATAAGAATACACGGCATCCAATGCGTGTTGTCGGCTTGAATCGAGTGGCTTTGGACGAATATCCCGAAGAGGCGGTGCGGGAAGCTGTCGTGAATGCGATTGCTCATCGCAACTATGAAGACGGTGCCCGCCAGATTCTGGTGAAACTTTTTTCCGACCGGCTGGAAATCTTGAGCCCTGGTGAACCACTTAAGCCGCTCACCTTAGCGAAGATCAAAAAGGGCAACTGCCAGCCTTGTTCCCGTAATCCGCTTCTTGGCCAGTACCTGAATCACCTTCGTCTGATGGATCAGCGGGGCAGTGGTATTGGACGTATGAAAGCGGCCATGCTGGACCATGGACTGGATGAACCCGTCTATGACCTGACCCAAGGCTATTTCAGGGTCACATTAAAGGGCCCCGGAGACAATCTGGATCGATTGAGAGTGCCCTCCGGAGTTGGTGCCGGAATACCCCCGGCAGTTGAGGAACAATTATCGAAACGCCAGATTAGGATTCTTGAGCAGGCGGTTAAAGACGGGAAGGTTACAACGGGATGGGTCGTCTCTGAATTGAGGGTGGTCAAGGATACGGCGGTTCGGGATGTAAAGGGTTTATGTGATTTGGGATTACTGAGTAAGCAGGGCAAAGGTCGGGGAGTGCATTATATTCCTGAAGCCGGACAATAATCGTCCGATAATCGTCCGATGTTTCTCCCGTAAACGTCCGATTGGGGGAGTGGGAGAGGGATTCGAACCCCCTCTGTTGGGGTAACGTACTGGTCAGCGAACTGCTCAATCAGCCAGAGATCGATTATGATGAACAGGCCGACCTGCTGTTTAAACTAACCGGTCAGGCCGTAGATCATTTTGAATCCTATCTTGCTGAAAAGGAAATCCAGAACGTCGTTGTGTATCCTCATCACCTGAAGGTGCAATGGGATGCGCAGTCTATTTCGCGGGATGCGCTAGCGCAGTAGTAAATCCTTTGAGTTGCCAACTGGTTTGTTTTGCGCCAGTGCGATGTCGTTGTCTTCGCAAATCTCCTCATACAACGAATTTGCTTCTTTCACCATTTTATGGATTTCGCATCCAGAAGGTTAAGGCAGTTGCCAAGATCTATAACCGCTCCGATCACGGCAGGCTCATGTACTTTTTCGCTACAACGCTCGGGATAACGTTTTAGATTACGAGCGTATTCCAAAGCCCGCTGTGGGTTGTTTTCCCAGAAATAGATGCCGTTTCCGAGCCAGTCGTAATCGTTTGTGCTTTTTTTGAGCTTGGACTTTCCGGAAAAGATGGGTTCCGCCACCTTTTTATCGCATCCATGAAACCCTAGAACAAATGAAGGGAGGGTGGAGTATATGATTAGCGGAATTGAGGTTTGAGATTCCCGCTTTTGGTGTACATGCCGGTCTTATAGAGGAGTTCTTTCGCTTTTTCCGGAGATTTCCGTACTTCGGCGGCGGTTTCCCTAATGGCTTTGACCTGCTTATTGATTTCTCTGGTTGTCATCGCATGCATTCCTTTATTCCCGCCTATTCATACGCTTCCGCATCTGTTTTGTCCATTTCGCTCTGCCTACAAAATGTAGGCGAATGCTTTAGGTTTCCGTTTTAACGCTGACGCCATATGGCTTGATGCTCCCTAATAAGTACGTGGAAAATCCGCCATTCCGAGCCGACCTAGTCCTTGTGATTCGTGAGCCTCTTTATGGTTATCAGTCCCGATCTCGTAATCACTATCAAGGAACCGGTCAATTTGAATCGGGATCGAGCCCCCGAAAGCAGCCATTGACACGATCCGCCCGCGAAAATCCATTCCCCCCCAAAAGACTTGCCACCCGCGGCCGTCCCCCCTATATTTCCGACCCTTTCACGCGCTCTGGTAGCTCAGCTGGATAGAGCAACGGACTTCTAATCCGTAGGTCACAGGTTCGAATCCTGTCCAGAGCGCCATTTCTTCCATCCATCAAGGATGAGAACCTGTAAGGTTTGACGCGAAGCGAGACTGGAGCCCGCGACAGTCCCCGAAGGGGTGAAACAATCCTGTCCAGAGCGCCATTTCTTCCATCCATCAAGGACGAGAACCTTCTAGGATTCGGATTGGAATTCCTTGGCGATCCGGATGCGTTTGAGCGCCGTTTGGTCGTCGGCGGACAGGCTGCCGTCGCGGTAGAAGACGCGGATGATTTCCAAGGCGCGCAGGCTTTCCCTCAACGGGCTTTCGAAGGGTCGCAGGTCCAACCGCTCGAGTTCTTCCCGCGTCGTGATTTCGTCGAGCGAGACATCGCCTTCGACGTCGCGGGTCGCGTGATAGAGCAGCGCGCCGATTATTTTAAGGACTTCGGCGTGCGGCTCGTCGGGCTGATGGTAGAAGTGGTCGTCGCAGAAATATTCGTAGCAGACGGACGGACGGCCTTTTTCAAGCACGCAGCCGGTAGCGGAGAGAAACCCCTTTTTCTCGTCGAATTCATCCGTTTGTTGATGCACCAGCTTGAGAAACGGGCTTTTGACGCCCTCGACGCACATCACGACATCGCAACAAACGCATGAGCATTGGGCGCACAGGGAATTGCCTTTTCGGTTGATCAGTTCCCGCATGCCGAGTTCGAGTTCGGTGTATCGCTCGATATAGGATTTAAGCGCGTCGTTCATGAACAGTATGGGTCGGTCCTATGATTTAATGTTTTTCCGCGTTCTCCCGAACTCGGTTTCGCCGAATTCGTCCTCTTCCACGCACTTGGCAAACATAACGGAATTCGTCGCGACGCCCATCTTCAATCGCTCTTTAATCCACTGATTCCTCACGCACGTTTTCCGCGGATGCCGTGACGCCAAGATTCCGTGCTGCCGCCGCGTCGCGGCATGAGCTCTCCGGGCCGCTCCCCTTAAACTATGACATTTAAAACGTGGCCCCTCCCTGCTAAAGCGAACGCGAAGCATGGAGATGAACATGAAGAAGAAGCGTTATTCCGAGGCGCGGATTTTCGGGATGTTAAACGCGAACGAAGTTGGAACGTCGGCGGCATCGGCATCCTGTTTCGCCGCGGTGGCGTTTTCCGTTTCGCAGAGGCCGAGCGTGATGGTGGAGATCATGGTGGAGAGGAGGGAGGTCTTTTTGTTGAAGTAGCGCTCGATCAGCCCCAGATGCCGCGCGAAGAATCGGCTGACCGCGTTTTCCGGATAGGCGTGGACCATCGCGACGTAACGCGACGCGTTCTCCCCTTCCGCGACGACCTGAACGTGAATGACGGCCTGATAGTTTCCAAATGAGCGCTTGCCCGCGGAGTAGAGAACGATGTCGAAGCAGGAAGCCGAGGTCTGACGGCGCGCGAGCTCGGTGATGTCGGTTCGCTCGCCCTTTCGATTGACGTAGAAATAGGTATTGGTCGACGTCTGTTGAATCGTGAACTCGGGCTTTCCGTCGTCATCGATCATCTCGTTGTACGCGGTCTGCACGTTGGTCATGAACGCCGGATGACGCAAAACGCCCAACGCTTGGTTGAAGTTCACGGGAACGATTCCGGAGGTCTCCACGAAGATGGGCTTCTTGCCTTCCAGCAATTCCCTCGCGGGCCCTTCCCCCAACAGGGACATCGTGTCGAGCGCGAACGCGGGCTCCGCGAGGATCAAACACAAAAAGGCGAGAGAAGCGCGAAAACCGATGTTTCCGCGTTTCATCGCGTAGCCGCCCCCGCGGCGCCCCGCGTCTTTCCGCGGCCGCTTACAACTTTTCAAGGGCGAGCTCCCAGCGGCTTTCGCGCGCTTTCAGGTCGGCGTTGGCTTTCAACAGTTCGTACAAGGCGACGTCGTCGACCACGCGGCGCATGGCCGCGAACAGCGCGTCCGGCGTCCGCGCCTTCACGACGATGCCGGAGCCGTGCGACTCGACGATCTCCCGCGGGCCGCCCTCGTCGGACACGATCGCGGGAAGGCCGGAGGCGTGCGCCTCGAGCACCACGTTGCCGAAGGTGTCGGTCAGGCTGGGAAAAACGAACAGGTCCGCGCTGGCGTAGGTCTTGGCGAGCTCGTCGCCGTACAGATAACCGGTGAACACGATTTGCGGATCGTTGTATTTCATTTGCAGCTCGTCGCGGAGCGGCCCGTCGCCCACGATGATCAGGTCCGCGTCGCAGCCTTCGTCGATCAGGCGGGAGAAGGCCTTGAGCATCACCTCGATGTTTTTCTCGCGCGAGACGCGGCCGGCGTAGATGAACTTGAAACTTCCGTTCAATCCGTAATCGCGCCACACGCCGCGGTCGCGGAAAGCGGGGTTGAACTTCTCGCGGTTGACGCCGCGGGGCATGACGTCGATCTGGTCGCCCTCGAACCCGCCATCCATGAGCAGGGTCTTGTAACGCTTGGTCGGCACGAGGATCTGATCGACCTTGCCGTAGAACCAGCGCATGAAGCGCCACGCGACCTCGCCCAGCTTTTCATCCTCGGTGATATCGGCGAAGAAGCGCGGGAAGTCGGTGTGGTAGATGCCCTTGGTTTCGAGCCCCAGCATCTTCGCGCAGCCCAGCGCGCAAATGCCCAGCGCGCCGGGCGTGGAAATGATGATCTCGTCGAACTTCTGTTCCTCGAAATAGGCCAGCATCTCCATGAACGGCGGATAGCTGATGATGATCGAGTCGTATTCCGGCAGCTTGAACGAGCCGACCGGCTTGAAGTTTTTCAGCGGAAAATCCGCGGCGGGTTTTTCATCGAGACTGGTGACGACCGTGATGTCCTTTTCCGCGCCTTTCGCCATGCCCGCGAGCGTTCGGATCGTTTTGGTGACGCCGTTCACGTCGGTGAAGGTGTCGGTGACCCACGCTTTCTTGCCGGACTTGCGGGCGAGTTTTTCCGCGCCGGCGAAGTGTTCGGCGACGGACCGCAGGAACTCCTCGTCTTTGTGTTGCGTGGAGAAGGCCGTCAGATACGGGGCGATGCCCAACGCGACCGGGCCCAACGAGGAAATCGCCTGCAACGAGCCGATCAGCTCGCCCTTGCTGATTTTCTTCGCGGCCTTTTTCATGAAGGCGAAGCTGAGCTCCTGGCTCAATCGGCAGGCGGCTTTGAAGTTGATCGAGTCCTCTTCCTCCAGCGAAAGGTCGTGGCTAGCGTCCTCAAGCACGCGGGTGAACTCCTCGACGATCATCCGCTCGATCTCGTTCATTTGCTTTTTAACGTAGGTTTTTTTGACTTTTTTATGGAACGCGGCCTTCATGTTGGCGCGGAATCCGGAGGGCGCCTGAACGCGTTCGTCCGGTTGCTCGGAGAGGCTTTTCAACACGGCGCCCATCACGGAACGGTCGGGCGCGCCCGGCGCGAGGAAGCGGTCTTTATAGTAGGAGTACGCGATGCGATACAGGCTGTTGGCCAGCCGCACGCTGGTTCCGTCCACGCCGCCCGGCTCGTGCTGCCCCTCGCGGATGAACTCGAGGAAATCGATCACGCTCGGCGCGTGGGGCGTGACGGTGTGGGCGCTCGCGACGTACAACCCGCCGTGGTCGTCGGAGCCGCCGGTCAGCGTTTTGTTCCACGGCTCGAGGCCCACGGGTTGGATGTCGTGTCGATCGGCCAGCGCGTTGATTCGTTCCGGCGTCAGCGAGGCGAAGACCGCGTTCGCGATCTCGCACGCCCGCGGCACGCGCGATCCATTGACGCCCTCGAAGCGGTTGAACATCAGGATCAACTTTTCGAAAAGATCGATCGTCAGTTTGTCGTTCACGCGGAACAGCGGATGGGCGATGGTGTGGATCACCCGATTCTGATTCATGTACTGCTGGAGTTCGTAAATGTTCTCGCGCAGCCTCGACATCTCGTGAAACTGCTTTTCCGTTATGCCCGAAACCAGACAATGGATCTTGCACCCGTTTTCCGGGAAGTAGGTCGTCAACTCCGACGAGAGGAACGTCCCTGGCAGATGCGCGATCTCCTTGGCGCCGCCAATGCAATTGTGATCGGAGATCGTCACGTAGTCCATCCCCGCGGCCTTGCAGGCGTTGTACACCTCCTCCGGCTCCATGAAGCTTTCCGGCGCGCCGATGCGGCGCAGGAACCATTCGGACGGGCGATCGGAATATTTGCTGTGAACGTGCAGATCGGCTTTGGATACCGCGGGGGTCGTTTTCATGCGCGAAACATCAACTCCTCCCGTTACCAATTAATGGGCGGTTCGTTAGGATTGAGTGATTTTCCAACGGCTATGAAACGCCCCGCGGCGCCACCGCTTGTGGAATTCAACAACCCGCTTGCTTTTCAACGGGTTGGACTTATAGTTTCCGCCTTTTGAACCATGAGCGAGATTGAAACAGGTGGATATGAACATCGCTTCGGCGGACTTTTCCGGCTCTACGGAAAACCCGCGATGGACGCGTTGCGCTCGGCGCGCGTGCTGATCGTCGGCGTCGGCGGCGTCGGCTCCTGGGTCGCGGAGGCGCTGGCCCGCAGCGGCGTCGGCCACCTGACGTTGGTCGACTGGGACGACATCTGCTTCTCCAACACCAACCGCCAGATCCACGCCATGACCGGAACCGCCGGCCGCGCCAAGGTCGACATCCTCGCGGACCGGATCCACCTCATCAATCCCGAGTGCGACGTGAAGGCCATCCGCGAATTCTATTCCGACAAAAACGCCGACGAGCTGATCACTTCCGACCTCTCCTACGTCGTCGACGCGATCGACAAGAAAAACGCGAAGATCCATCTGATCACCCACTGCAAAGCGACCGACGTTCCGGTGATCGTATCCGGCGGCGCGGGTGGGCGCGTCGATCCTTCCCAAATCAAAACCACCGACCTGCGCGACTCCTTCAACGATCCCCTGCTCGCCGCCTGCCGCAAACAGCTTCGGAAAAACATTCCCGGCATGCATCTGCGGCATAAATAGAACTTCCAGATTCCCTGCGTGTTCTCCGCGGAGCCCATTCGCTACCCCCACCCCGACGGCGGCATCTGCATGGAAAAACCCGGCGCGGGCGACGGACCGAAACAACTCGACTGTCAATTCGGCTTCGGCTCCGCGACCTTCCTGACCGGCAGCTTCGGCTTCGCCATGGCCGCGCGGATCATCAACGACCTCGTGAAAGAGGTTGTCGGCAACGAATGAATGGAAAGCAACGAATTCAAGCGCGGACCATTCGCTGCTTTCCATTCATTCGTTGCTACTAAAACACTGCGAGGATGATTCCCTCAAGGCCGGACGGGAGTTCCACGAGGCCCGCTTCGAAGTTG
>JARFRL010000074.1 GCA_029287275.1 Pontiella desulfatans | reverse complement strand
TCGAACGGGACGAGGTCGTCCTCGCCTTCGCCCAAGCCGGTGAAAAGAATCGGCACGTTGAGTTCGGAACGCGCGGAAAACAGGAACCCGGCTTTGGAGGAGCCGTCGAGCTTGGTGACGACGATGCCGGTGAGCGGAACCACTTCATTGAATTGCTTGGCCTGAATGACCGCGTTTTGACCGAGCGAGGCGTCGAGGACCATCCAGACTTCATCCGGAGCGCCTTCGCGGCGTTTGTTCATGGATCGGCACATCTTAGGCAGCTCGTCCATGAGCGGCGTTTTGGTGTGCATGCGCCCCGCGGTGTCGACCAGCACGATGTCGCAGCCTTTCTCGATGGCGGCGTCGACGGCGTTGTAGGCGACGCCCGCGGCGTCGTGGCCCATCTCGCCTCCGACGAAATCGCACCCGACGCGTTCGCTCCAGAGCTTGAGCTGGGAGGACCCCGCGGCGCGGAACGTATCGGAACCGCACAGCATGGGTTTAAGCCCGCGGCCCAAGGCTCGCTTGGCCAGCTTCGCGGCGGTGGTGGTTTTGCCGGACCCGTTGACGCCGAGCAGCATCACGACGCGGGGCTCGCTCGCGGGCGCGAAATCGTAGGGTTGCGCCTCGCCGAGTTCTTTGAGCAGCATATCGGTGAGCCGCTCCCTGCGGGAGGCCTTGCGCGACGGCGATTCGAGCTCGTCGACGATGTCCATCGTCAACCGCGCCGGAACGTCGGAGCGCAAGAGGATCTCCTCGATTTCCTCGACGTCCAGATCCTCGAGGTCGACCTTGGAGGAGAAAACCTTTCCGATGATGCTTCGGGTCTTCTTGAGCGCTCCAAGCCAACCCGCCATTACTCGGCTCCCCGCGGCTTGTAGGTGGTGCGGGCCGGACGGTCGATGTCCTTGCGGATGCGGTCGAGCACGCCGTTGACGAAACGACCGGACTGGAAGCTGCTGAAGTCCTTCGCGAAGTGAACGGCCTCGTTGATCGAGACGATCGGCGGCACGTCCTCGCGGTGCAGCATTTCGAACAGCGCGACGCGCATCACGGTGCGGTCCACCGCGCCCATGCGGTCGGAGTCCCAGCGTTTGGCGTATTGGGAAAGGCGCTCGTCGAGCTCCTCTTTGCGCTGCACGACGCCTTTGATGATTTCCTCGGCGTATTTTTTCTCGCGCTCGACGGGATTCTTTTCCTCCCAGAAATCCTTGAGCGCGATATCGATCGGCTCCGGATTGAAATCGAGTTGAAACAAGAACTGCACGATCCATTCGCGCGTTTCACGGCGCCCGTTGACTTTTCTATTCTGCATGATTTATCCGAGTTTTCTTTGGACGCGGGCGGTTTCGATGGCGGCTTCGGCGGCGTACCAGCCGCGCGTGTCCTCGCCCCCCAGACAACGGGCCTCGGCTTGCGCCCAGGAACGAACGCCGACGATTTCGTTGATGATGGGAATTTGATGGCGGCAGGCGATGTCGAGCACGCTCTGGCCGGTGGTGTCGATGATCATCTGGGCGTGTTGCGTCTCGCCTTCGACCACGACGCCGAGCACGATCAGCGCGTCGTAGCGCTTACTCGAGGCCATTTTCTCCGCGATGACCGGAATTTCGTACGCGCCCGGAACCCGAACCACGTCGATGGTTTCGCGCTTGGCGCCGTTTTTTTCGAGACACTGATACGCGGACCGCGCCAGTTCGTCGGTCAGTTGGTCGTTGAAGCGCGCGACGACGACGCCGAAACGCATGCCCGCCGCGTCGAGATCGCCCAGCACCTGATTGGCGCCGATCCCTCCGATCGGGTCGATTGATTTGGAAATACCTTTTCCCATTGGAAACTCCTTGCGTGACGAGTGAGCCGTGAGTCGTGATTTTGGCCGCGAATCAATCGTCACTCTTCACTAAATAATGTGGCCCATCTTGTCGCGTTTGGTGGCCATGTAGAAATCGTTGTGCTCACCCGGCGGCAGCACGAGCGGCACGCGTTCGACGACCTCGATGCCATACTTGTCCAGCCCCGTGATTTTCGCGGGGTTGTTGGTGAGCAGGTCGATCTTGATCATGCCGAGATCATTCAGAATTTGCGCGCCGACGCCGTAGTCGCGGAGGTCCGCGTTGAAGCCGAGATGTTCGTTGGCCTCGACGGTGTCCATGCCCTTTTCCTGCAACTCGTAGGCGTGCAGTTTTTTGGCGAGACCAATGCCGCGGCCTTCCTGCCGCATGTAGACGATCGCGCCGCAACCATGCTTCTGCACCGCGTGCATCGCCGCGTGGAGCTGCGCGCCGCAGTCGCAGCGCATGGAGTGGAACACGTCGCCGGTCAGGCATTCGCTGTGCACGCGGACGAGCGGCGTTTTACCTTCTTCCGGTTCGCCGCAAACCAACGCGAGGTGATCCTTGTTGTCGACGTCCGAACTGTAGAGCTTGAGTCGGAACGGGCCCGCGTCGGTGGGCATGTTGATCTCGCGCTCGAGATGGATCAGTTTTTCGTGAATGTAGCGGTATTTGATGATCTCGGAAACCGCGGTCATTTTCAGGCCATGCTCGTCGGCGAAGGCGCGCAGCGCTTCCAACCGCATCATCTCGCCGTCGTCTTTGAGAATCTCGCAGATGACGCCGGCGGGTTTCATTCCGCAAATACGGGCGAGATCGACGGTGCCTTCGGTGTGACCGGCGCGTTCCAGCACGCCGCCTGGAACCGCTTTGAGCGGAAACATGTGGCCGGGCTTGATGAAATCGCTCGCCTGACTGGTGTCCGAGATCAAGGCGGCGACCGTGTTGGCGCGGTCGGTCGCGCTGATTCCGGTGGTGGTTCCCTGGCGGATATCCACGGAGTCCATGAAGGCGGTGTGGTATTTATCCGACGAATGCGCCGGCACCATGTGGGAAAGACCAAGATGTCTGAGTTGGTTTTCCTCCATCGGAACGCAGACGAGGCCGCGGGCGTGGGTCACCATGAAGTTGATGACTTCGGGGGTGGTTTTTTCCGCGGCGCAAATCAGATCGCCTTCGTTTTCGCGATCCTCGTCATCGGTCATCACGATGATTTCGCCGTTTTGGAACGCTTCGATCACATCCTCGATCGGATCGAAAATACTGTCAGTCATAACCACTCCTATATATACAAAAAAAACCCTAAAGACGTACAGCTTCAGGGGGATTTCGCGCATACATAGCTACGCTCGATCTTCTTCCATCCAGACTCTACTGTCGGCCGCAGAATTTCGCTGCGTCATGCTTTTCCAAACCATGGAAAAACTCGCGGACTATAACCGCCGGTCGGGAATTTCACCCTGCCCTGAAGATCGGCGCACTATGCTTGAAGTCGCCACGCGGAGCAAGTGAAAATCGCGGGGCAATCGTGGGGGTTTTAGATGGAAAGCAGGACGAAGGTAAAGGCGCCCATCGCGAGGCAATAGATGCCGAAATACCAGAAGCGGCCGCGGCGCAACAGCGACACCAGCCACTTGATCGAGAAGTAGCCCACCATCGCCGAAACCGCGAAACCCAGGATCAGCTCCAACGCGCTGGTGCCGGAGGAGTTGCCATGCTCCGCGAGATCGAACATCGCGAGCAACGCGACGCCCGCGAGCAGCGGCGCCGACATGAGAAAAGAGTATTCCGCGGCCTCTTTCGGCTCGATGCCCAGAAAGCGCGCCGTGCCGATGGTCGAGCCGGAACGGCTGATGCCCGGCAGCATCGCGAGTGCTTGCGTCAACCCGATGATCAGGCCCGAAAGCCAGCCCACCCTTTTCTCGCCGGATTTCGCGAAATGGGTTGAAACAAGAAACAGCCCGGTCGCCATCAAAGCGCAGGAGACGAACCGCGGATTCAGGAACGCGCCTTCGAGTTTGTCCTGGGCCGTGAATCCCAGAATGATCGCGGGAACGCACCCCACCAAAACGAGGAGCGTGAAACGGATCGCGCTTTTCTCGCCCTTGAACACGCCCGCCGCGATTTGGGCGAGATGCTTGGCGTAAAAAACAAGAATGGAGACCAGCGTGCCGGCGTGCAGCACGATTTCGAGCGTCGCGCCCGTCGTCGCCTCCAACCCGAGGAAATGCTTCGAGAGCACGAGGTGCCCCGAGCTGCTGACCGGCAAAAACTCGGTGACCCCTTGAATGATCGCCAAAAGAATGACTTTAAATAGATTTTCCATCAACACCCCAAAAAAAAAGAGACCGCATAGTACGGTCCCTGCCGAGCGGAATCAATTGGAAACCGAAGCGCGCCGTTCCGCGGCCCGAACGCCTTGGACCTCGCTCGTGCTATGAGAGCGAAGCCAAGCCCGTCAGGACCGCGCAAGCGCGCCGTGGAAACCTATTCCACCTCGAACGTGACGATTTTGCCCTTCGGTACGGACAACGCGACGGCGCCATCCACCACGGCGAGCTCTTCGCCGCGGACTTCGTTCAGGTTGTTTTTCCACGCTTTGGAAATCGGAAGGCCGAATTTAACCGCGCCTTCTTGCGTTTCGCCGGTCGGGTTGAACAAACGAACGACCATGGAATCGCGGTCGTGGGCCTTGGTGATGGAGGACAGCACCAACGCTTCATTATCGATGGCGTAGTGCGACGCCGCCGTCGGGAGATCGCCACCGCGGTTCATGGAGATCTGCGTGACCGCGGGCTTCGCGTTCAGCTTGTCGGCCTCGGCGTAGACTTTTCCTTCGTTCCAGTCGCCGGCGTGCGGATAGATCGCGTATTCATAATCCACCGTCCGCAGCATTTGGCTGCCGAGCGCTTCCGGGAATTCCGAGGAAACCCGCGATTCGGTGCAGATCCGGTTGCGCGTGGCCCGCAGCAAGGTCAGCGCGATCGTGCGGCGGTCGTCTTGCAGGAGTTGGAATTCCGTAAGACAATTGTTGAGCACGGCCAACCCGTTGGACCCGTCGTTCACGTCGCAGAAAACGCTCATCGGGCGCAACGCCATTTCCGGGAAGTGCTTTCCGTTTTCATCGATCTCATGCACGATGCCGCGCTGATCGACGGTGAAGTGGCCGGCCGCGTCGGAAACGTCCGTCTGAACGTCGGACGGAATCATCAGGCGCACGCGATGGTCTTTCGCCGTGTTGTCGATGGAGGTTTTCACCTTGAGGTGCTTGCAGTCTTTGTTGAGCGTGATACGCGAAACGATTTTCAGATCCACCAAGCGCTCGCTCCGTTTTCCGAAGCCCTGCACCTTGACGATTCCGTATTCGGCTTGCGCCGGAACCTTCATGATGGTTTCGATGCCGATGGTCGCGCTGAGCGGACCATTGTTTTCCATCCAAATGCGCGAGCCGAAGCCGCGGCTGGTAACGGTTTGGTTGCCGTACGGCGGGAAGTAGGCCCAGTAGTCGCCCGTGTCGCCTTCATCCTCGAAGGAATGCATCTTTTCGATCACGCGGCCACTCTGCTTGTCGGTCAGGTCGAACGTGCCGTCGGAGTTGACCTCCACCTTGAGGAATTCGTTTTCGAGCTGGGTCGCGCCTTGGCCGATGAAGCCGCCCGCGCTCTTGCGCTGCGCCGGCCACCACTCTTCCTCGCGCCAATAGCTTCTGTCGTTGACGATCTTGACCACCTTGTAGCCACCCGCCGGGATTTCTCCGGTATCGAGATAGACCTGATGGCGGTCCACGTAAAACGGCCACGGGCGCGCTTCCACGTCGTGAACCGGCTGTTTGTGTTCGTCGCGGGTGATTTCCTGAACCGCCAAACGCGATCCATCGCTATCCACCACGCCCAGGGTCCAGCAGTCGTCGGACTGAGGCGTGTCGATACCCAACCTGAGCACTTCGCGCACGGCGCGCGGTTGCGGGTTGTGCAGCAGCAGCAACGTGTCGGCCTGCTCGTAGGCGGAGAGATCGAGCCGCGTCAGCAACGACGCGAGCGAATCCTCGTAAATGGTTTCGCTGATTTCCATGGCCTGATTCAAACGATACAAGTTGTCCTCGACCGTTTTATCCTGCGTGACGCCGTTGATGGAGTCGTGCGGATGGGCTTTCAGCAGATAGTTCCAACCCTTGCTCAGGAAGGAGGTCGGATAGGTCACGCCCAACATGCTCAACGACGCGGTCAGCGGTTCGACGCGGCGGATCAGCGAGTTTTCCACGTCCTTGTTGCGTTGCTTGATATGGATGCGGGTCGCCAACGCGTTCGCGGAGGCGTGGCTCGGCTCGCCATCGCGCAGTTCGCCTTGAACGACCGGTACGATGGAACGATCCAATCGCTCCTCAACGCCTTGGAAATATTCCTTGAGCGAGCCCATGCGGAATTCAATTTCCGGAATCGCCTCGTTGCAGTCCTTGACCATGCGCGGCAGGTAGGGATTCGGCGTGGAAAAGTCGCAGCCGCACATCAGCAGGCGCCAATCCTTCACCAACGACGCGTCCATGTTGTCCCAGGTGCGCTGGGCGGCGTCCTTCACGTTTTCTTTGAAGTATCCATCCTCGTGGTCCACGCGGAAGTAGTCGTTCTGGAAGTTGTTTTCATCGGCGCGATGATACGCCACGCCGGTCTTGCCCCAATCCCAGGCATACTGGTTTTCATCGTAGATGTTGTTGAGGCGCACCGGGAAGTGCAGATAAAAATAGCCGTTCTGGCGGGTGAAGTGACCCAGCCGCGAAGTCAGCAGTTCCGATCCGTCCGGCGCGGTCCAAATGAACTCGCTGTTGGGCGCGCGCTCCTCGGAGACCTTTTTGGCCGCGACGGCGTAGTTGATTCCGAGATCCTGATAAATCTGCGGGAACTGCGCGGTTTGTCCCCAACCAAAGGTGTGGTACGCGATCGGATTGTATCCGCCGAGCTCTTCCGCGAAACGGATGCCGGTCTGCAGGTTGCGAACCAGGCATTCGCCGGAGATCGGGAAAAGGTCCGGCAGCGTGTACCAGGGGCCCACGGCCAACTTGCCGGCTTTCACGAGCGCGGCGATCCGGTCGCGGTTTTCAGGGCGGATTTCCAAATAGTCGTCGAGGCAGACCGTTTGTCCGTCGAGCAGGAAACTACCGTATTCCGGATCGTTCTCGAGGATATCGATCAGCCAGTCCATGAACTCGAGCAGCAACGAACGGGTTTTCCAAATCGGGTAGCGCCATTCGCGGTCCCAGTGAGTGTGAGCAACAACAAGCGCGGTTTTCTTTTCCATATCCGTCATCCTTTTGTAGTGAAAATGGTTCGGTTCCAAACGATCCAAGGCACAATAGATAAAACGTTTATTCTTTCAAGCCAAAAAAGAAATTGTTTCTCCTTTTGGCGATGGCTCACCCCGTGAGCACTCGCTGCCAGACTGCCGCGAGCCTCCGCGTAAAAAGAAATGGAACCGGGCCGAAAAAAAAGATACTTTAGCCCCATAAACCGAGAGGCGTCGATCGCGCGGACGCGTCGCGCCGCCCCACCGCGCTGGAGATCTACTTATGAGTCCGATTAACAACAGCATCTTGCTTGAGCAACTCATGCGCAACATGCCGGACAATATATTTTTCAAGGATCTTGATTCCAAATTCATCATGGTCAACACCGCGAACGTTCACCGACTCGGCTTCGAAAACGAGGACGAGGTTATCGGAAAAGACGATTTCGACCTGTTCGAGGAACGGTTCGCGCGCGCCGCGCGGGAAGATGAACAACGCGTGATGGAAACCGGCCAATCCATGGACCGAAAAGAAGAGCGCGTGTCTTGGCCCGATGGAAGCGTTACGTGGGTCACCTCAACCAAGGTTCCGCTGCGGGACAAGGATGGCGATGTGGTCGGCTTGATCGGCATCGGGCGGGATATTTCGGAAATTAAAGAGAAAGAACTCGAGCTGGAAGAGGCCAACCGGATGCTGAGCGAGGTGAACCGGAAGCTGAGCGAGGTGAATGAACAGATCTCGGAAGACCTCCGCATGGCGGCCCGCCTGCAACAAACCTTCCTACCAAGAACCTACCCGGAATTCTTTTCCGACGACGAGACCCCGTTGCTGGACTTTCATCACTATTACGAGGCCATTACCGAAGTCGGGGGCGATTTCTGCTCCGCGCACAAACTCAGCGACACCAAGGCCGGCCTGCTGATTTGCGATGTGATGGGCCATGGCGCCCGCGCCGCCTTGATTACCTCGATGGTCAAAACGATCGCGGACAATCTTTCGAAGCACACGGAATCGCCCGGCGAATTCCTGACCGAGATGAATCATCAACTGCACCCGTTGCTTCAAACAGAAGAAGCGTTCATTTTCGCGACGGCCTGTTACCTCACGATCAACACCGAGACCGGCGTGTTGGAAGGCGCGATGGCGGGACACACCGTCCCGTTCATTATTAAACCGATGGACGAAAAGGTTACCGTGTTGGATTCCGCGGAAGAGCACTCGGGTCCCGCTCTAGCCGTCACACCGGACCATGACTACCAAACATTTTCCATCAAACTTTCCGCCGGCGATAAAATCCTCATGTATACCGACGGGATTTGCGAGGCCATGAACGCGGACCAGCGCGAGTTTGGCGTGGATTACTTGCGGGAATCCATTCAGGAAAGTTGCAAGCTACCGTTGAAAAATCTGCTTCCCAGCATCGTGGAAACCGTTCGAAAATACAGCCATGGCCAAAAAATGGGTGACGACATCTGTTTGCTGGCTTTCACGCTCAACGGACTAAAATAACGAAACCGCCGCGCCGAATCCCCGCGACCGCGCGTTCGCCGACGACTTGATCACCCCGTTACGCGGTCCACGGCCTTTGAATTGTTGACCAAATAGTTTGACTCAACCCGCGGTCCATATGCATAAACGTTTTAGTCATACGGCAACCACTAATTCAAACGCATGAAATCGAGCCGCGCGCCCAAGAAAGTTCGCGGGCGAATACGGAAACGCGCGGCGTCTGTGTTTCATGATAAAACTGGAATAAAACATGAGCTTCTCCCCTGCTAGATACGAAAACATGCGATACAACCGCGTTGGAAACAGCGGCCTAAAACTCCCCGCGATCTCACTAGGCATGTGGCATAACTTCGGCCAAACCGACGACCTCGCGAACCAGCTGGACCTTTTGAGCGCCGCGTTTGATCTGGGCGTCACCCACTTCGATCTGGCCGACAACTATGGCGGTGGCCA
The DNA here is from genome assembly GCA_029287275.1 of Pontiella desulfatans. Taxonomy (GTDB): domain Bacteria; phylum Verrucomicrobiota; class Kiritimatiellia; order Kiritimatiellales; family Pontiellaceae; genus Pontiella; species Pontiella desulfatans_A. Next base: position 5,909 of record JARFRL010000074.1, on the reverse strand, counting down.
CGCCGAAATCAACGTGGGAAATTTCCTCAAAAAGGAATTCAAAGCTCACCGCGACGAGCTGATCATTTCGACCAAAGCCGGCCATCAAATGTGGGACGGCCCGTACGGCGACTGGGGATCGCGCAAGCACTTGATTTCAGGCGTGGACCAATGTTTGAGCCGCCTGCGGATGGACTATGTCGACATTTTCTACCACCACCGGCCCGATCCGGAAACGCCCGCCGAGGAAACCGCGGCGGCGCTGGCCGACATCGTCCGTCAAGGCAAGGCGCTCTACATTGGCCTCTCCAACTATTACGGCGAACCGTCGCGGCGCATGACCGCGCTGCTGCGCGAACAGGGCGTCCCCTGCCTGATCAATCAGCTTCCGTTCAACATGTTCGATCAAAACGCCGCCGATTCGGGCGAGTTCGCGGGACTCGTACAGGACGGCGTCGGCTGCATCACCTTTAGTCCGCTGGCGCAGGGCCTGCTTTCCGGGCGATACCTCGACGGCATTCCGGCCGATTCGCGCGCCGCCACCGAAGGCTCCTGCCTCGACGCCGAACGCGTCACCGAATCCTTGATCGAAAAAGTCCGCGCGCTCAACGCGATCGCCGCGGAGCGCGGCCAATCGCTCGCGCAAATGGCGCTCTGCTGGAACCTGAGTTTTGATCCGGTGGCCTCGGTGCTTATCGGCGCCAGCCAAGCCGGACAGATCGCGGAAAACGTCAAAGCGCTGGACCACCCGGATTTCTCCGACGAGGAACTCGCCCGCGTCCAAGCGGTTATGTCGGCTTAAGCCAAGCGGATCGTCTTAATCTCGTAGGGGCCCATTTCGACGCGGATCGAATCGGCCTCGACGGGAATCCGCGCCAGCGGGCGCTCCTGCAGATCCACTTCCTCGGCTTCGCTAAACGGTAGCTCGGATCGCAGAACCACGTCCGCTTTGGCGGCTTCGGTCATGACCATTCGAACGATCACGCCGCGGCCGTCCTCCGCCTTTTTCACGGCGGGCAGATCGATCCGCGCGTCGCTGATTTCCAACCATTGATTCGGCGTGTCGCGGGGTTGATCCGGCGCGTCGGCCGTGAACACCGTTAGCGGCACGTTGAATTGGCGGGCCAGCGGCACCGGATTCGCGCCGCCATCGTGCGCGTGAATGGCGTAGCGGAAATGGTGTCGGCCCAGATCGCCGTAGATTTCCTTCCTTTCGGGATCGCTCCGCTTAGGGATCAACGCGCCGACGCCCTGCGGCGTGGGCACGCACCGCAACAGCGTTAGCTCCATTACTTGATCTTTCACGCGCGCGCCGTATTTGCAGTCGTTCAGAATCGTGACGCCGCGATCGGCCTGCGCGAAATCCATCCACTGATGGTGCGGCACCTCGTCCTTGGCCGCGTCCCAAGTCGTGTTGGAATGCGTCGGCCGCTCCACTTCGCCGAACTGGATCTCATAGCGCGCGGCCGCGCTCCGCGCGTCGATCGGAAACTCGACCCGCAGCATGGTCTGATGGTCTCGCCAATCGAGTTCCGTGTCGAACTCCACCAGCGGAGAACCGTCCGTGATGACGACCCGCTGCTTGATCACGGATTGGCCGACCTTGAACTCCTGCGTACAGATCACGCGCGGCCCCTCCGACTCGAACGAACGGTGAATCAACTCGGCGCGCAGCGGCGGCGCGGCGCGGTAATCCAAGGGCGCGTCCCAAGCGTGGCCGTAGTCGGCGTAGACCGCGAATCGGTTCGCGGATTCGCTTGGAAGAACCATCTCGCGTTCACTCTTTTTATTATAGATGGACGACACCGTTCCATCGTCGGCGAAGCGGACGCGGACCCACTCGTTTTCAAGCTGGCGTTCCTCGCCTTGAACAGTGAACGACGCGGCTTCGTCCGCCGCGCCCAACACCGCGCGGCCCATGCCCGGAACCGTGATTCTCCGCCATGCGCCCGCGTGTTGAATCCATTCCGAGCGCTCCCACGGGAGGGAGTTGAAGACCACCGCTTCGCCCGGGTTCCGAGCCACCGCGTTGGCCAACGCCTGATAGCGCTCCCGGATTCCATCTTCCAGCTCGTCGATGAGTTCGGCGTAGCGGGCGTTGGCCTCGTCGTAAACCCGTTGGATCGACGAGCCGGGTAGAATGTCGTGGAACTGATAGAGCAGCACCTCTTGCCAGATCTTATCGAGCGCCGGATAGCTCGGTCCGTTCAGCCCTTCGGCCAACAGACCGCACCACTCCAACTCGCGCAACAGCGTCTCGCAACGCCGGTTGTTTTTCTTGGTGAGCGCCTGCGTGGTGAACGTGCCCTGGTGGCACTCCAGATAGAGCTCGCCGTTCCATTCCGGGAAACGATCCGCCTCTTTCGACCAGTCCTCGAAAAACCCGGCCGCGCCGCGGCTTTTCACCCGCGGCATTCCGGGCAGGTTTTTCTCGCGCTTGAGGCGTTCCAGATGTTCGGCGCCCGGCCCGCCGCCGCCATCGCCGATTCCATAGAGCATCAGCGCGTGACCGGAGACTTCCAGCTGTTTGTATTCGTTCTGGATTTTACTCAGCGAAAGCAGCGTCGCGTGACTGTTGTACGTGTTTTCCGGCGGCGTGTGCGCCAACACGGAAGAGCCGTCGATGCCGCGCCAATGAAAGGAGTGGTACGGGAAGGTGTTCACCAGATTCCAGGAAAGCTTCTGCGTCATGAACCATTTCATGCCCGCCTTCTGGAGAATCTGGGGTAATTGCGCGTTGTAGCCAAACACGTCCGGCAACCAGAGATAATCCATCTCGACGCCGAACTCCTCGCGGAAATAACGACAGCCATGAATGATCTGTCGAACCAAGGCTTCGCCGCCACTGATGTTCATGTCGGCCTCGACCCACATGCAGCCCTGCACTTCGATCCGCCCCGCGCTTACGGCGACCTTGATGCGTTCGTACAACTCCGGATACAAGGCCTTCATCCAAGCGAACTGCTGCGGCTGACTGGCCCCGAAAACATAATCCGGATAGCGTTCGATGTTATACAGCGCCGTCGAAAACGTCCGCGCGGCCTTACGAATCGTTTCGCGGATCGGCCACAACCAGGCCAGATCCAAATGCGAATGCCCGACGGCGGTCACCGTCAGCAGCGAGTCGCCCCCCTCTTCCTTCAGAATGGTCGCGCAAATCGCGCGCGCTTTGGCGCGAGCGCTCGGCGCCAGCGCGCAGGCCGCTTTAAACACGCTTCGATACTTCCGATAGCGCGGGTTCGTTTCGTCATCCACCGTCGTGAGATAGGAGGCGATCACTTCCAAATCGTAATACAACGCGCGCGCGTCCTCATCCACCGTCGCGATTTCCGCCATCAAGATCCGGCCCGTATCGGGAAGTTCGCCAAAAAGGCCGTTCAGTCCCGCGTCGCCCCACAGGCTGATCGTTCCCGACTGACGCATTTCGGACGGAATCTCGAACACCGACTTGAGAGGCGCTCCGAGATTGATTCCGGGAACGCTGCAGGCGGCGGCCGTCAAACCGCGTATGGGCTGGCCCCGCTCGTCAAACAGGCAGAGCTCGCCGTTGAGATCGACGCGAATCACGAGCGGCTGATTTTCATATCCGCTCGGCACGGAACCGGTGAAGTGGAACCACGCGCAATCAAACAGCTTTTCTCCCCACGCGTCACCTATACCAAGCTTCACGTGGTCGCCCTCCTCGCGCGCCTCATAAGGCATGGGCTCGGGGCTCATCCACGCTTCCAGTTCCAGTGGAGCGATCGGGACATACATGGATTTTCGGAGCGGCGTCAGTTCCAGATCAACATCAAATTGTTTCATCGCGGGCCTTTCTCGGCGTGTGCTTCTTCAGTCGGTTAACATACGAATACCGCAATAACGTAATGAAGGGAGAACGCTTCTTCAACCCCAATGAGAAAACGTTTTACTAGGTCGTTTTGGGACCGCGGTTATCCCGTGCCGCGCACGGAGCGCGGGTTCGACGGTTTAGGCGGGGCGCGGAAAGAGAGGAGACAATCCCGCGGCGGAGGCCAGCAGCGTGGTTCGCTCTTCGGCCGACAACGGGTTGAAATCCGCCGCGATGTTTTCGGCCATGCGGTAAACCTGCTCGGCGCCCGGAGGGATCGCGCTGGTGACGTCTTCCGAAAGCGCGAAATAAAACGCGGAGCGGACCATCTCCAAATCATCGATCGGGCGGTACCAACATTTGTCGTATCCGCTCGCCTTTTTCTGTTCCTTGCTGTCCCACGGTGTGTTCGCCAACGCTTTCAACGCGAGCCGGGCGACCTTCTTTTCCTTGGCCTTGGCCAATAGGCGTGGACCAAAGCCGCTGTTGGCGAAGCAAACGTAGTTGACTGGAAACAGGACGGAATCCCATTCGAAGCGATCGAGCAATTCCAACGCGACATCCTCGTCGTGCGCGGAGAACCCCAAGTGACGAACCTTGCCCTCTTCGCGCGCCTTAACCAGTAGCTCCATCACGCCTCCGGGCGCGAAGGCCTTCTCGATATCGTCGGGCTTGTGCATGTTGTGCAATTGATACAGATCGAAGTGGTCGGTCTGAAGCGTTTTGAGCGAGTTCTCCAGTTCCTCGCGGGCTCCAACGGCGTCGCGGCGCCCGGTTTTACACGCCAGAAAAACGTCGTCGCGCCACGGTTTCAACGCCGGCCCGAGCTTGCGTTCGGCTTCGCCTTTGCCATAGGAGGGCGCCACGTCGAAATAATTCACGCCGCGCCCGATCGCCCGAGCCACCTCGGCGTTGGCGTCCTCTTGCGGCTGTCCCATCAGCACGATCGCTCCGAAACCGATGATCGAAAGATCAATCTCGTCATTGTAGGGCCGCCGCGGGATCGGCCGATTTTCCGAGCCGGCCAGCGCGCTTTCAACCTGGCTCCAATATCCTGCCGTGGCCAGCGGTAACGATGCTTTTACAAAGGGTCTGCGTTTCATGATCTCGTCCTCGTTTGAATTGACATCATTTAATCGTTTCATCATGTTTATCAAGTTAATTTCGTCGCTTTCATTTCACCTTGGAGACTAAGTCATGACCCTGTTGCAAACAATCGCGATCCTGCTTTTCGGCGCGGCCACCGCGCAGGCCGGCGAGTGGAAAACCCTTTTTGACGGCAGCGGTCTGGATGGTTGGAAGGCGAGCGAGGTTCCGGGCGTTTTCACCATCATGGACGGCGACACGCTGAAGGTCGAGGGCGGCCGATCGCATCTGTTTTGGATGGGCGCGGACTCGGTTCCCGCGACGTTCACCAACTTTGAATTCAGCGCGCGAGTCAAAACAACGCCCGGCTCCAACGGCGGCGTCTTTTTCCATACTCGGTATCAGGAAACCGGATGGCCGACGCACGGCTATGAGGCCCAGGTTAATTCCACGCACAAGGACAAACGGAAAACCGCGAGCATCTACGCGGTCAAAGACGTCGAAAACGACGCGCCTTCGACAGACGGCGAGTGGTTCGACTATTTGATCCGCGTGAAAGGAAGAACCATCACGATCAGCGTTGATGGCGAAGTGGTCAACGAATACACCGAGCCCGCCAACCTCGACCCGGAAGAAAAATTCAAAGACCGTCGGCTAAGCGGCGGGACCTTCGCGCTCCAAGGCCACGACCCCAAAAGCATCACCTATTTCCGTTCAATCAAAGTCCGCTCGTTGGACTGAACGTTTAGCGAAGATCGTTGAGCGCGTTGGGGATGGCGATTTCTCCGTTGAGCAGCAATTGATCGCCCTCGACGCGCACGAATGGATTGCCCGCGTCTTTCCCGACGCGCATCAAAAAACAGACGTAGGATTTTTCGACGACCTCCCCCGCGTCGATGTATTCCCAAGACGGAACGCCATGAAACCGCGTGTCGGTTTCCAGTAGTTGACGATAGGTTCCTTCGACGCCCGCCGTCCCGAATTCCAGTCCCTTCGCGGCCGGCTTCCCATCGAT
>JARFRL010000067.1 GCA_029287275.1 Pontiella desulfatans | reverse complement strand
GCGTCGAGCACCCGGCGGACCAGCGACCGGCCGAGGTTTTTACGCTCTTTATAAATGTCCTTGTCGGTGCCGCGGGAGAAGTAGATGCGCTCGAACGAGCACGGCGTTTTTTTCAGCGGCTCGTTGACTTGCTCCATCAGCACCTCGCCGGAGCGTTTCACCACCAGGGCGTGCCCTGGATCGATCTCCTTCACTTCGCCGATCGGGACGTTGAGCGCGGTTTGGATTTGCGGGCGCTCGGAGGCGATCACGACGATCTCGTCGTCCTGATAGTAGAAGCCCGGGCGAATGCCGCTCGGGTCGCGCAGCGCGAACAGGTCGCCGTGGCCGATCATGCCGCACATCACGTAGCCGCCGTCGAACGAGCGCGTCGCTTTCTTAAGGACGCGCGTCACGTCGAGCTGCTCGATGATCTTCTCGGTGATCTCGACGCGGTTGAGCCCTTCCTTGCGGTATTTGCGGAAGAGGAAATCGTTGGCTTCGTCGAGGAAGTGGCCGATCTTCTCGAGCACCATGACCGTGTCGGCTTTGTTGCGCGGGTGCTGGCCAAGATCGACGAGCATGTCGAACAGCTCTTTGTTGTTGGTCAGGTTGAAGTTGCCCGCGACCACGAGGTTGCGGGTCATCCAGTTGCTCTGGCGCAGAAAGGGATGGCAGAAGGATTCGCCTTGGGCGCCGTGGGTTCCGTATCGCAAGTGCCCCAGCAACAACTCGCCCGCGAACAGGACGTTGTTTTTGACCCACTCGCCGTCGTTCATCTTTTCAGGATGCTTCTCGCGCGCGTCGGCGAAGGCTTTGACCATGCGGTTTCGCACGGACATGATCGGGTTCTTGTCCGCGGCGCGGGTTCGGAAGATGTAGGGCTCGCCCGCGGGCATGTCGAGCTTGATGGCGCAGGCGCCCGCTCCGTCTTGTCCGCGGTTGTGCTGCTTCTCCATCAGGAGCGTCAGCTTGTTGACGGCGTACATCGCCGTCCCGTATTTCTCGATGTAGAAGTCCAGCGGTTTCAGCAGCCTAACCGCCGCGATACCACACTCATGGCCGATCCAATCGCTCATAACATACCGTCCTCTGGTTATGTTCGGGTTTGATTAGCAAAACACGCACGGTGCCCTAGAACGCGGGTCTGGTCAAGCCCCGCTCCAGCATTTCAAACCGCCGCGAGAACAGCGCTGATCCATTCCGTTCCAACCACCATGTTTCCGCCGATTTCGCGCGTTTCGCGCCGGCGAGCACCGAATGAATTCAGCCTTTAAAGACGGGGGGTTTTTAGGTGGTTTTCGAGCGCGCGCTCAGCCGCCGGCGCGCTTGACCGTGTAGCCCAGTTTTTCCAGTTCGGTCACGATCAGGTCGCGGTGATCGCCCTGGACCTCGATGGTTTGGCCTTTCACGGTTCCACCACCGCCGCATTTGCGCTTGAGTTTTTTCGCGAGATCCTTCAGGCCTTCCGGATGCGTCGGGACACCGGAGATCACCGTGACGCCCGCGCCCTTGCGGCCCTTCGTTTCGCGCCCGACGCGGACGATTCCATCGCCCTTCGGCGCGGCCGGTTTTTTCTTCTCCGGCTTGATCCGCCCCTGGTCGGTTGAAAACACGATATCCAAATCGTCGAAGCCCTTCATTCACCGCTCCCTTATTTCGTCAAACGAATGCCATCTTCCTCGATGGTGATCTGGCGTTTTTTATACAACGCGCCGACGGCGTTCTTGTAGGTTTTTTTGCTGACGCCGAACCACGCGTTGATTTGTTCCGGCGGCGTTTTCGCGGTGGCCGGAAGAAAGCCGTCGTTCGACTTCAGCTTGTCCAGAATCACGTCCGTCAGCTGCGTCACGCGTTCATAGCCCGGTTTCTGCAACGCCAAATCGATGCGCCCGTCGGGCCGCACCGCCTTGATGTAGCCCTTGAGCTTCTGGCCGCGCTCCAACGCTTGAAACACCTCGTTGTGGAACACCATGCCCCAACGCTCGTTGTTGATGATGAACTTGAAACCGAGGTCGCTTTTCTGCCACGCGATCAGGTTGACCTCCTGACCGTTCTTGTAGAACGTTTTGGAAGACGACAGGTATTTGTCGAGTTTGGAGGACCCCACGATGCGGCCGCTGGCGTTGTCGAAATAGATGTAAACCAAATACGACTCGCCTTGGCGCATCTTGACGCGCTGTTCGCGGAACGGGACGAACAGATCCTTCGGCAAGCCCCACTCCATGAACGCGCCGATCGGCGTGTTGTCCTTGCAGCGCAGCAGCACGAACTGACCCACCTGAGCCTTGGGCTTTTCCGTCGTGCAGGTCAAACGGTCTTCGGAGTCGAGATAAACGAACACCTCGACCTCGTCGCCATCTTTCCAGCTTTTCGAAACGTAGCGTTTCGGCATCAGAATCTCGCCGAGCTGATGCCCGTCGAACAGCAAACCGAAATCAGACATCCGCGAAATGGCCAGCTTGTTCATCTTGCCGACTTCAACCATAGCTGCGTCTCCGCGCGTTCGGGCGGCGGCTCTTCACTTGGCTTGGGCGCTGGCCTTTTTTGGAATGCTTCGGGCGGCCGTCGGCGTTCACCGTCGTCTTGCCGCGTTGCTGACGAACCTTGGGGCCGGGTTTCGCGTCGTCGCCCGTGGCGTTCATGGAACGTTCGGAATGCAAATCGTGCTTAAGGTCTCTGGGAATCTCGAACCGGATCAGCTTTTCGATGGCGCGCAGATAGTCGCGTTCGGGCGCGCAGCAGAAGGAAATCGCGTCGCCCTCGGCGCCGGCGCGGGCCGTGCGGCCGATGCGGTGCACGTAGGTTTCCGGCTCCACCGGCATGTCGTAGTTGACGACGTGCGAGATCTCTTTCACGTCGATCCCGCGGGCGGCGATATCGGTCGCGACCAAGGCGCGCACCTTGCCGGCCTTGAAATCGGCCAGCGCCTGCGTGCGGGCCGACTGGCTCTTGTTGCCGTGAATCGCGGCGGCGGAAACGCCGACGCCTTCCAGCTTGCGGGCGACCTTGTTGGCGACGTGTTTCATCTGCGTGAAGATGATCACCTTGTCGAGCTTCTTACTGGCCATCACGCTCATGATCAGATCGTCCTTGCTGTTCTTGTCGACGAACATGATTTTCTGCGTGATGCGCTCGACGGCGGGCTTTTCGGGCTCGATCGCGACCTGCGCCGGATTGGAGACGAGCGACTCCGCGAGTTGCTTGACTTTCGGTTCCATGGTCGCGGAGAAAAAGAGCGACTGCCGTTTCTTCGGCAACACCTTGATCACTTTTTTAATGTCGTTAATGAACCCCATGTCGAGCATGCGGTCGGCCTCGTCGAGCACGAAGATCTCGACGCCGCCGAGATCAACGCATCCTTGGTTCATCAGGTCGATCAATCGTCCGGGCGTCGCGACCAGCACGTTCACGCCGCGGCGGATGGCTTTCACCTGCGGGTGTTGCCCCACCCCGCCGAAAATCACGGTGTGCGAGGTTTTGGTGTGCTTGCCGTATTTATCGACGCTCTCGCCGATTTGAGCGGCCAGCTCGCGGGTCGGCGCGATAATCAGCACCTGGGGTCGGTTGGAGACCGGGCGTCGGTTGTTTTCCGCGAGGTGCTGTAGGATCGGCAGCGTGAACGCCGCGGTCTTGCCGGTGCCCGTCTGTGCGCAGCCGATCATGTCGCGGCCTTCCAGCAAGGGTGGAATGGCCTGTTCCTGAATGGGTGAGGGCGTGTGGTAGCCCGCTTCGGCCACGGCTTTTCCAATTTCCGGACGCAAGCGTCCGAAGACCCCGTTGAGGTCGTTTTCGTTCTTCATTTTTATTTCCTAAACCGGCGGTTTGATATTTTTCTACTCGCCGCCGGAGGAGTGAAGAAAAGAGGAGCGGCCCGATTGGCCGTCCATGAATCAGGCGGGGTTCTATAGGTCCGCGCCTCCCGAGTCAAGCCGCGTGAACCACTTTCCACTTTCAATCGCGCGGCGGGCGGGTGATATTCCACGCATGAAGTTTTGGACCAGAGCGCGGATCGCCGCCGGGATCGCGTGCGCCGCCACCGCGGCGTTCGGCGATTCCGCGGAGGCGCTGTATCAAAAAGGCCGCCTCCTCCACGCCGTGGAAAGACACGCCGAAGCCATCGAGCTCCACACCCAAGCGATCGCGGCCGACCCCTACCACGCCTGCGCCTTTCACGACCGCGGCACCTGCCATCATCATCTCGAACAGCTCGACGCGGCCATCCGGGATTACGAAACCGCCATTGAACTGGTTTGCCGGCATGTCGACCGCGTCCACGCCGCGCTCGCCGCCGCGCGGCTTGAACGGAACGAGTTCCAAGCCGCCTTTCATCACGCCGACATGGCCATCGGGCTCATGCGCGACGATTGGATGAAGCCCCACCTCATCCGCGGTCGGGCGAGCGAAGGTCTGGGCGACCCGGATGGCGCGATCGAGGATTACGACGTCGCCGCGGAAATCGATCCATCCAGTTGGATTCCGCCAGCGCGCCGCGCCAAAACGCGATTCAGCCAGCGCGAACTCAAAAACGGGCTTCGCGATCTGCTGCTCGCCGACCGGCTGCTGCTCGCGGACGGGCCCGCGAAAATCGTCCTTCCCATTTGTTGGGCCTACCTCGCGGCCCTTTGGATGCTTAGCCAACGCTTTCCCGACCTGTGGCGAAAAATGTGCCGGGCCGAATCGACGTTCTGGGCGAAACACGGGGCGCTCACCCCGCGTTTCGCCGCGGCCGGCGCTCGGTTCAGTTCCGGCCGCGGCTTCCGGATCCTGCTCAACGCCACGGCCTTGCTCTATCTGGCCCTCTCCATCCTCGTCCTGTCCGCGCCGTTGTGGATGATTTCTTGATTCCTTCCTCGCGCCGCGTGGAATACGAACAAACTATCGCTTGCCGCGGACTGGCGCGGGCCTATAGTGCGGGCAATTAATCAGGAGGTTTAATCGTGAAACATCAATCAATCCGCTCCGCGTGCACGCTCGCCGCGGCGCTCGCCCTGTCCGCCGCCGCGCATGACGGCGCTCATTCGGCCCTTCGCCACTGGGAAATTGCCAGCCGCGATCCCGACCGCGTCTTTCTCACTTTTCATGGAGATCCCTCGACCCGCCGCGCCGTTACTTGGCGAACGGACGGAAGCGTGACGAACGCGGTGGCGGAGATCGCGCTCGCGCTCGGCGAGCCGGGATTCCCGAAGATGGCGAAGCGGATCGAGGCCCAAACGGAGCGCGTGGACTTGAGCGCGGTTCTGGCAAGCGCGCGCGAGCCGGTGCGCTACCACAGCGTGATTTTCGAGGATCTTCAGCCCGAAACGCTCTACGCCTAC
>JARFRL010000471.1 GCA_029287275.1 Pontiella desulfatans | reverse complement strand
CGCCAAGGCCGCGTGGGGCCCGTTCGTCGACGTCGGCGCCAGCGCCAACACGTTCGAGACCTCCAACAACGGCAGCGCGCCCGGCGCCTCCGACACGCTCTACTCCGCCGGCTTCGACGCGGTTTGGGAGATCGACGTTTTCGGCGGCACGCGCCGCGCGGTGGAAGCCGCCTCCGCGGACTGGGACGCGCTGCGCGTCTCGCTCGACGACGTGCGCGTCTCCATCGCGTCCGAAACGGCGCGGGCCTATCTGTCCGTCCGCACCTTCGAATATCAACTCGAGGTGGCGCGCTCCAACGTCCGCGCGCAGCAAGACACCTACGAGATTCTCATGGACCGTTGGCGGACCGGCTTGAGCAACGAGCTCGCCATGCAACAGGCGAAATACAACCTTGAAAGCACGCGGGCCACCATCCCCGCGCTCGAGACCGGACTCGAGGCCTCGCGCAACGCGCTCTCCGTCTTGATCGGCGAAATGCCCGGAACGCTGGCGATCCCCGACATCGAAAACATTCCCCAGTCGCGGCTGGTGCTCACGGGCATCCCCGCCGACCTGCTGCGCCGCCGGCCCGACGTCGCCCGCGCCGAGCGCCGGCTCGCGGCCCAGACCGCCCGCGTGGGCCAGTCCGTCGCGGAGCTCTATCCCAAGTTCTCGCTCACCGGATCGATCGGCGTCGAGTCGCTCAACGCCTCCACGCTCTTCCAATCCGGCAGCCGGAGCTACAGCGTCGTTCCCGGCGTCAGCTGGCCGATCTTCCACTCCGGCTCCATCCGCAACAACATCAAGGCCCAGGAAGCGGTTCAGGAGCAATACCTCCAAGCCTACGAGCAGGCCGTGCTCAACGCCGTGCGCGAGGTCCGCGACGCGCTCTCCGACTACAACAAGGAGCAGCAACGCCGCGATTCGCTCAGCGCCGCGGTCGAGGCCGCCAAAGCCGCCGAGGAACTCGCCGCCAATCGCTACCGCGGCGGCCTGTCCGACTTCAACAACGTGCTCGACGCGCAGCGCTCGCTGCTCGTCTTTCAGGAACGCCTCGCGTTGAGCGAGGGCACCGTCAGCCAAAACGCGGTCCGGCTCTACAAGGCCCTCGGCGGTGGTTGGAAACCCATGGAGTAATGGCGTGAGTCTGGGAAAAAAACGGTTGATGGTCGTCGTTGTTGGCGGCGCGGTTCTGCTCGCGGCCTTGGCCGGCGTGCTGTGGTCCATCGCGCCCATCGGCGGCGAGACCTTGCCTCATCGCGTCGCGGCGACCGCGGGCGTTTCGTTTCGTTTGGCCGCCCTGTTCGTCTCCCTCGTCAGCGCGGTCCTCGGGGTGGTCGCCCTGTTCGTTCTGTCCTTCTATCCCGTCATCGCGCGAAACGAATGAAATTGATTTGGAAAAACACGGAAGCACCCGCTCCGAACTCCGCGCCCGCCGCGAAAAGGGAACACGATGAATAAACAATGTCCTTGTGGAACGGGAAACGCGTTCACCGTCTGCTGCGGCGCGATTCTCGAAGGCGCGCGCCGGGCCGCGACCGCCGAGGAGCTCATGCGCTCGCGCTACGCCGCCTACGTGAAGCGCGACGTCGACCACCTCGTCCGCACCACGCTCCCCGAGTCCCGCTCGCCGGGACTCGCCGCGTCGATCAAGCTATGGATGGAGCAGGTGGAATGGACGCGGCTGCACGTGCTCGCCGCGACCGAAGACCGCGTCGAATTCGTCGCGGAATATGTCGCGGAAGGAATGCCCGCCCGTCTTCACGAACGCTCGATCTTCAGCAAGCTCGACGGAGAGTGGTTCTACGTCGGCGAGGAATGAGCACGGAACCGTCCCCGCCCCGCTATGACCGTGTAGGGGCCGACCCATGTGCCGGCCCGGGGTGTCGTGGTTTCTGGGTCGACGCGTTCACGCGACTTCGAGCCGAAGGCTTTTGCCCACGGCTTCCGCGAAGTTTTCCAGCGTGGAGAGACGAATGTCCTCCGCGTGATTCTCTATGCGGGAGATCGCTGACTTTTTCGTGCGCAGTTTTTCCGCGACCTGTTCCTGAGTGAGCCCGGCCTCGAGACGCGCCTGTTTCAGCATGGCGCCGATTTTGAACTGTTGGTAGCCTTTGTCATAATCCTTCGCGAACGCGGGACTCTTTTTCTTTCGCTGATCAATATATTTATCCAGATCGTCCATGGCTCATTTCCTCGCTAAATATTCTTTCTTTCGACGTTCCGCCAACTTGATTTCATTCGGAGGCGTCTTCTGGGTTTTCTTCTGAAACGAGTTGGTCAGAACGACCAATTCTCTTCCATCAAAAAAACCGAGCAGACGGAACGTATCCCTTCCCGCGTCGACGCGCGCTTCCCAAATATCATCCGTGTTGACCAGTTTCTTGAAGTAGTTCGTTGGAACCGGATTGATTTCTCGAATCAGCTTCAAGACCCAGGTGATTTTCATCACCTGTTTGTCCGACAGCTTGTCCAAATACTCTTGAACGGGACATTTTCCCGCGGCCGTCTTGTAGAACACGATCTTCTTCATCGCCGCGAAAAGTAAACATTAACGTGAACAATGTCAATTTGGAAACGGGGGGAAGGGAAGGCGGCCGGTCACGCGGAGCCGATCCCGCGGGCCGCTATGATCATATATGGGCCGTTCGTCGCGCGGTTTATTAGGCGGCTTCGATTCGTTTCGATTCCTCGAGTTTCGCGAGGAGTTCTTCCGGTCCGTGGTTTTTAAGAACCTGCAGAATGTCGCGCGCCCATTTCATATCGCAATCGTTTCCGCACGCTTCGAGGTCGTGGCCGTTCAGGCAGTGTCCTTCGCAGCGCTCCGTGTAGGCCATGTGAACGCCGTGCTCCGGACCGTCGTAAAGTTCCGCCAAATCGCCCGCCTTGATCGCGAGGGTGGTGCCGCATCCATCGGCTTCATGCGTCAGCATGAACAGCCCCTCGTGGGCGTCGTTGAAAGAGGCTTGATAGCCGTTCACGCGCAGGTCGCCATCCCGAATCAAATCGATCATCTTGATCCAGCGCCGCGCGCAGACCGTGCATGTCTTGAATGTGCTTTCCATGGCTTTTCTCCCGTTGATGCCACATGCGTATCAAGCAGGATGGGTGCCATCGTGTTGACCTTCGACATTCAGAACCGTCCCGAAGGCAGGTCGAAAAGGGAAAGCGTTATGCGCGGCGAGGCTTCCGGACTCGTGGAACCGATCGCCGGGGTCAACTTCATCCGCTAGTGCTTCCATGAATGGGCCGGTGAAACCCACAAGCATTCGCTGTGAGCTCGGGTGACCTGAGCCCATAAATCTGGACGGCTTCCTGATGATTCCCCCGACACATCACATGATAGGTCGCCCCTTCGAATTCGACTCTTGGTTTTCTTGCCATGGATGCAGTGAAACAGAGAACGAACAGGGCTTCAATCTAAAATAACGAATTAGGCGGACTGACCCCTTTTCCTCGCCTGCACAGGCGAAGCGGCCAAAACACTGCCGATGAGCCCCGCGCTGGATCCAGGCATTGGAACCATGATCTACGAATGCACGGTCACTCCGGAAAGCGATGGCATCATTGCATCGCACGGCTCCCGCATGTCGGGCTATCTCTTCTTTGTGCAGAACGGCGTGCCCGGCTTCAGTTTCACCACCGCCAACACCCCGGTCCACATCGTCGATGGCGACGATGCCTGCATCGGCCAGCCGACCCACCTGCTGGTCGAACTGGATTACTACAACGAGACTATGCGCTTCTTC
>JARFRL010000452.1 GCA_029287275.1 Pontiella desulfatans | reverse complement strand
ATCGATTGGATGTTCCACCGAATGAATGAGAGCGGCGTTTTCAACGGGAGCGTCGTGGTGGTCCAGCCTCTGCGAAAAGGAATGGTGGACTCGCTCAACGAGCAGAACGGTTTGTACACGCTTTATCTGCGGGGTATTGACGGAGGCGCGACGCGGAACGAGCGCGAGGTGATCACGTCGGTGAGCCGCGGAATCAATCCCTACGCGGACTGGGCCGCGTTCCTTGAAACGGCGGGAAATCCGGAAACGCGCTTCGTGGTTTCAAACACCACGGAAGCCGGCATCGCGTATGAGCCGGTTGAAAAGCCGACGGATTGTCCGCCATCCTTTCCCGCGAAGCTGACGGCTTGGCTTGATCGGCGTTTCGAGCTCTTGGGAGGCGCGGAGGAAACCGGCATGGTTTTTCTGCCGTGCGAACTGATCAACCACAATGGCGCGAAGTTGAAGGAATGCGTTCTTAAACACGCCGCGGACTGGGGGCTGGGCGACGAGTTCATTCGGTGGATCGAGCAAGATTGCGTCTTCTTGAGCACTCTGGTCGACCGAATCGTTCCGGGCTATCCGGTGGATGAGATTCCGGCGATGGAAGCGGAGCTGGGTTATTCGGACAACCTGATCTGCGCCGCGGAAATCTTCCACTTGCTGGTCATTGAAGGCCCGCGGCGTTTACAAAAGGAACTGCCGTTTGACAAAGCGGGGCTGAACGTGGTCTGGACGGACGACCTGCAACCGTATCGGACCCGTAAAGTCGGCGTGCTCAACGGCGCCCACACGGCCAGTGTGTTGGCGGCCTATCTCGGGGGCTTGGACACGGTACGCGGAATGATGGAGGATCCGCTTTTCGGCGCCTACGTGAAACAAGCGGTGTTCGAGGAAATCGTGCCCGCGTTGTCCATGGACGAGGCGGAGGCGCGGTCTTTCGCCGCAGCGGTTTTGGAGCGCTTTCAGAATCCGTTCATCCGCCACGAGCTGCTTTCCATCAGCCTGAATTCCGTTTCGAAATGGAAGGTCCGGGTGCTGCCGACCTTGAAAAGTTATCTGCGCGAATTCGGCCGCGTCCCGCCGTTGCTGGGCTTTTCATTGGCGGCGCTGATCGCTTTTTACAAAGGGGACGCGCGGCAAGGGCATCGGGTGAACGATCAGGAAGACGCGCTGGGTTTCTTCGCGCGGGTTTGGGCGCGGGAAACGCCGGCGGAACGGGTCGCGATGGTGTTGGAAAACGCCGCGTTCTGGGGAGAAGATCTGACGAAGCTGCCCGGCTTGGAAACGAGCGTGTGTTCGGCGCTGGAGGATATCCTCGCTGAAGGCGTGGCCAGCGCCATTTCAAAACGGATGACTTCATCATGAGAACCTTGACGTTGCATGAACGCGACAATGTCGCCGTGGTCTTGTCGGAAGCCGGCGATGGAATTCCGGTTGGGCACAA
>JARFRL010000307.1 GCA_029287275.1 Pontiella desulfatans | reverse complement strand
CCGCCCGCGATCGCGCGGAAGGCCATCAGCAGCGTCACGGGCGCGAGCCAGACCAAAGGAAAGAGGGCGTCCGGGAAAACGCGGATGAGCGACAGTCCGGCCGCGGCAACCGCCAACGCGATCCAGGCCGCGCGTTTGGGGTTTTCGAGCCGGATGGGGAACCAACCTTCGAGGCCGGCGGAAACGCGCGGGATCGTCGCGAGCCCTTCCTCGGTGGAGAGCACGGCGGGCAGCACGGTCGCGAAGGAGAGGCTGGCGAGGAAGAAATATTGAAAGGCGGTGTAATCCTCGCATCCCACGTAATACCAGTTCTGGACGAAACGGTTGAGGTATTCGAAAAACCACCAGAACGCGGCGCTCGCTGGAAACAGCCAAAGAAAGAACGCGGTTTCGCGCGTCAGCAGACAGTTCCCGGCGCGGCGGTGGGTCAGCGCGTTGACGAACACGATGTACGCGATCCATAGGGGAAAAAACGTGTGGCGCTGAAACGGCTTCATCCACTCGAAGCGCGCCCACGCCAGAATCCAAAAGAGCAGGCCCGCCGCGAGGGCGATCCAGCCCCACCACGGGAAGGCGCGGCGAACCGGCCGCGGCGCGCGGGCCGCGCGCGCCGCGCCAACTCGAACCAGGAACGGAACCATGACCGCGAGAATGACGGCGGCCAGCGCGATGAAGATCGGCCATGAAAACGGCGCGTGCTCCACGTGGCGCGTACGCGGCGGGAATTCGAGATAGGTGGATATCGCTGGCCCCGCCAGCCAAGCGCCGCAAAGCGGCAGCCCAAGCAGCATGGCGGTCAGCGGAATCATGCTCGTCGCCTTCTTCATGCGCTGGATCGTAGCGTTTTTCGAACGAGAAATGAAGCGGGTTGATTCGGGCCGGTAAATTTTAGTGAAAAACGGTTGATTTTCCGGCGGTTCCCGCTATCTTTTGCGTCTTCTTCAGTTGGTGATTGTAGCTCAGTTGGTTAGAGCGCCTGGTTGTGGTCCAGGAAGTCGCGGGTTCGAATCCCGTCTTTCACCCCAATTTTTTTGTAAAGCCTTGAAACTGCGTTAATACGCATGTTCTCAAGGCTTTCTTTTTGCCCGGTACAAATTCTGGTACAAAATCGGAGGTACTAAAGGCATCTACATTGGTATGCCGATTGATGAGGCTGCCACGCTACTTAATTACAATCTGAGTATGCCGAATAAATCAAGTCCACCACCTCCCACCGTGAATCACTATTGTAGCCAATTAAAAAAGGGGATTCATTGGAACTAGTATCACCCAGCACATGTCTAGTGTCTTTTACTAATTTTCTTCTTATACAAAATTCTAATAATACTTTAATGGAATTTTTGATTGAGGATTACCTATTTCATCTTGATGATGAACGGCTACGTTTAATTCGGGGGAAGTATGAAATTCAGTTCTATTATGTTGGTCGGCGCAATGCTGATTCATTCGATCAATGCGTCTACTTTGGTGAGTTCGGAAGCAGACTTAATATCAATTCTTGAAGATACTCAGGTAACGTTTCAGGGGATAAGTCCACCAAGCCAAGCCGTCTTTGTAACACAATCCTCGATTGCATACCCCGTAGATTGGTCTGGGTTCGACAAGAAGACTACGAAATACATGACAGCGTACATGGATGAGTATGGGTTGCCACGTTATGCCCTGCTTGTTTATGAGGATTCTGTAACCCGTGACCGAGTTATAACGCTGGCGTCTACCGGATTTGAGCTTGCCCGTATTTCAGCACCGAAAAATTACGTGCCTGAGTCATACTATACAGGCTTACTTTCAAGAGGGGCGACGTACAGTGAATTTACCCGCTGGGTATTTGATCCTGCCCATACAGCTGTTCAAATCGAACTTGTGCCATACAGCCTGTATGCCTCCTATGAAATGTATGAGGCTCAATCGACAATGACCGCTGAACCCATGATGATGACCACGGGGATTCCAGACCTGCCAACTGGTTCAACGGGTGTGCCACCAGTCACGGTGACTACGACCAATGCAAACAAAGACGTTGAATTCACATTTCCGCTCCCTGCTGATTTCGGCGGTCATGCTGAAATCTTTAAGACTACCAACCTCAAATATGTTGATTGGTGGGTGGCGGAAACTCGTGTGACTGTGACTGCTGGAACAGATTTCGTATGGACAGATGTGGGGTCATCAAATCAGCCTGTAGGTTATTTTATTCTTTCATCAGCAGATGCTGATTTTGATGGGGATGGATTCTCAGACCTCAGAGAAAAATATATGACGGAAACCAACGATCCTACAGTATTCGATATGGTGGATGACGATGGTGATGGAATGCACGATTGGTATGAAATCACTCTGTTTGGAGGTACTAACGCAATCCCTTCCGGAGATGCCGATAATGACACCTTAAAGAACTCAGAGGAGATGATTCTGCATCCAGCGGTGGGAACAAATTCAGCCTATGTCACATTTAATTCTCAGCCCGATAAATGGGATACGGATGGCGATGAAATGCATGATGGGCTGGAGACGGTAACGTATACATTCCTTGATCCAAATGATCCTTCAGATAAGGACTATGATAATGATGGGTTGGATAATCTGGTTGAGCACAATGTGGGGACTGAGTTGGACAACTGGGATACAGATAACGATACCTTATCTGATTATTACGAAAATGAATGGGATGCAACTGATCCTAACATTTGGAATGATCCGAACTATGATGGGGATGGAGATGGACTATCGCTCTATGAAGAATATCAATATGGGACTGATCCAAGTAAGCCTAATACCGACAATGATGGTACTGATGATGGTGATGAAGTAGCGCAAGGTTCGAGTCCCACGGATGGTTCCGATGGAGGGAATGCACCTGCTCAGGATGAGTTGATGACCATAAAGTTGACCGTTGGGGATGATAGCAACAGTCACTCTGAACGGTATCAACTAAAGATCGATGGGGAGCGTACGATTACTCATGAGAATGCGTATGGAACTGTTCAGGATAAATATGCTCAGGTTCTCAAGGGTAAAACCTATTCGGTAACGTTGCGACACATTGGTACTACTCAAGAACACCTTGAGGATCATGGTCAGGCAGATTTTGATTTTGAATCAAACATTGCGGTGGTAGATGGAGGTTCTTCAGGAGTATCTGTGTCAACTACAGTAGCGATGGCTTCCCCAGAAGTGGCTGGCACTACAAATCAGATTTTATATACCCCTCAAGCCGCCACTAGTTCTGATCCTGTAATTCTGGCAAGTACAGATAGCGTTGCGGTGTTTACTGGGGATACGACCATACGCCGGAAATATAGTACAGGAAGCAATACAACCGAAGGTCCAATGTCTGGAGGGGTAGTTCCTTCGGGAACCTTGGATACAGTGAAAGTGGGAATGGAGCGTTCTGGTAATACACTAGGGAATAATGGCTATGCATTCATCACAACTAGTGCTGAAATGCCAGATGTTGTCGGGAAAATTTATCCTGAAAGTGTATCCATATCAGCTGACTGGAATTGTGACATAGTTTTTGACCGCTACAGCAGAAGCGATAGTGATTCATTTTCTGAGTCTGGAGATGAGTGGAGTCTACAAAATGCAACGGGCGGCAATTGTTATGGAGGAAAGGCGACCTTGAGTGCTACAATATCTGGCGTTGTATTTACAAATAGCTTTCATGTCAGAGGTTGGAATCCCAGTGAGGCAGATGTGGAGACCGAAATTGGGGATGACCCTTTCTTTGCCAAGGCAATTGCTAGGCATGAATCAGGAACTCAGGACAATAGGACGTACTTACAGTTCAATGAAACTGGCACACTAGGTACAGACTATCAGACCGATCTAAAGAATACTCCCAATCGAAGTAGCGATCTGGTCGGATGGGGGATTTATCAGTTGAGTATTCCTGCTCCAACCGTTGATGAAGTTTGGAGTTGGAGGTCGAATGTGTCGGCAGGACTTCAGCGATTGAGCGGTAAAGAATCGGATGCTCAATCATATTTTAATGCTGTCCAGAGGACTTATCCGGCAGAGTGGGAATCTCCCCCTTCTTCATATACTCCGCCATCTTGCACAACTTCTTTGACGGCATTAGAAGCGGCAACGCTACAAATGTTTAACCGTGCCGCAGTAGTTGAAACTTTGATGACTCCTTACGGTACATATACGGAATATGGATCATGTTGGCGGTTTATACCGAATAATCCATCAGGTCAGAGATGGGAGTTTGTTCCGAATGTTAGGGATTATGTGAAGAAGGTGATTTTGAAACATGAAAGCAACTAGTATCTTACTATCTTTGGTATTCATGAGCGGGTTATGTTCTGTTTGTGCAGGCTTACCACATGCCATATCTGTACCTACTGAATCGCCCGTGAACCACTACCTTAAATTCACGGGCGTCCCTGAGAGAATCGGTTCCCGAACCGTGCTTAAAGACGAACTGTTAATGGAGTCATTTGATGTAAACGGTGATTCTATTTCTGATGTATTCATATCTAATGTTTATGCAGACAACGGTAAGGCTGGATACATCTGGTCTCCTTATCTATCAACTCTATCGAATTCTTATCAGCGAGTAGATTCTGTGACTTTTCATAGGATTGGGCAAACAGCATTTGTTGATGCTAACGGCATAGTGTATAGCCCTCATCCTGATGGAGCATCTGGAGGGGCTGTTGTTAGTATACGTTGGTGTTCGGGATGGTTAGAAGAGCTATATGCAACCTACAAACGTGCTGAGGATTTATCCACGCTTGTGGAGACCAAGGATGGCGAGAGTTTCGTAGTTGGTGCATCAGATAACTTGATGGGTAAGATTGAAAAGAGTCTCTTATCTGCACCGTGTGGCGTTAATGCTTCCTCTCCATCTTCATCAATCCATGTCGAGCTGTCATTAAATGTTGATTGCAATGAAAATGTAGTTGATTCAAAGCGGGGTCAAGAAGGGTTCCCGTTAACCGAAGAAGCTGTGAGTGAAATTGACAAAGAATCAACATTTCGATCAATAACAAGTTATGTCTGGTCATTTGTGGTGGCTGGCTTATTCGCATTACTTGGGGTCATGTGGTTTTTTAGGATTCGTAAATAGTTTATTTTTTTGGAGGGTGCCGGGATGAGATATTTGATATTAGGATTTTTAAGTGTAGCCATGCAGTTCTCGACTCATGGTGAAATGCACTCATTTTTATTCAGCGGACAAGTACAGACAATTTTTCAGAATGAAAACGATACCTTAGGAAGTGTTGACGTTGGCGATCCCTTCTCAGGCTCATTTTCATTCTCTGACGTGCCCGATTCCAATTCAACTGTTGGATTGGGTGGATACAATCAACAAGCAACCCTCAGTCTGACGCTGGGAGATAACCAGATTGATCATGATGGATACGTATATATTCGAACGTGGGATAATCTTGCTGATAAAGATGGATTTGATTTCGGAGTAGAGAGTGAGTTCGATGATTGGAGCCTATGGTGGTTTGGCTTTCAGTTAATCGACACTACGCTAACAGCATATGACGATGATTCGTTGCCGTCATCATTTGACGTGTCTGATTTTGATAATCCTCTGTTCCGCCTTGATGGCTCTAGGTTATCCACAGGAGATCAATTTGAGGTGGAGATGGAAGTTCTAGACATATCTCCCATTCCTGAGCCTTCTACGTTCATGTTGTTAGGCTTTGGTTCTTCCATTATCTGGAAGGTTAGAAAACGCTGTCGAAATTAAGACCACAGTATTTGCCTGAGATAAAGCTAATGACTGAACACACCATTCTCCTTAAACGTTCTGGTATAAATGGATTCTTTTCGGATCAACGAGCTGGAACTGATGCCCTTAATGCAATGAACATAATAGAGGGAGTAAGGAATCCCAGAATCATTCGAGAGTCTGATGAGAGTCTGATGATGAAGTTGAATTAACTTATGAATGGGTAGGAGAAGGAACCTTCTGGGAAGCGGGAATCCATTTTGACAAATTCGGACTCGACCGGGCTGATATGAAATACCACATCGAAGTAATTGCCGATACTCAACCCACTATCGAGTAATATTATCATGGCCACGTTAGAAGCTACATCGAGCATTGAGGAACTAGCGGATAAATTAAGAGACATTCTTCATCCTACTCCGAGGGCTTGGATGAAGTTATCGTTTCCGGCCTTTTTTTATTTTGAAATCGGCGGCCTCGCGCGGCGGGATAGTTTGCTTGAACTCGCGGGGAACAATCCGCACTATGCGCGTTTGCTTAAACCAGTCCTGTTTCCAGGGGCGGGGAATATCGGAGTGGATATGAGTTTGCAATGGATCGCCATTATTGTGGGAACGCTCGCGACCGCGGGCGGGGTGGTCGGGATCGTTCGTCCCGAATTGATCAAGCGTTTCGCGGAGGTGTTTCCGCGCGGCGTGGCGCCGGCCTGGATCTTCACCGCGCTTTGCTGCGCGTTGGGCGCCCGCGAGGCGCATCTGATGAACATGGGCGCGGTGGACGTCGTGAAGCCCTACATCCCCTTCATCGCGGTGGCCGTTTTCGTGGCGAGCGTGGTTTACATGAAAGAGCTGCTGGCGCCGCGGGCGCTGGGCGGGTTTTTGTGTCTGATCGCGGTGCCGATCACGAAAACCGCGGCCCTTTCGGGCGCGCCGTTTTTTCAGGTTTTGGTGGCGGTGGTTTATCTCGGGGTGATTTACGGCATCATTTTGCTGATGTCGCCGTGGTACTTCCGCAAGTTCTACAAGCCGTTCATGGAAAACGCCGCGCTGTTCAAAGCCGCGGCGTTCGCGAAAACGATGGTTGGCGCGCTGCTTCTACTGCTTGGCGTCTTCGTCTACTAACGGCTCCTCTTCGTCCTCGCCGTCGAGCATCTTCTGGGTGTCCCAGGCGCGTTTGCATTTGCGGATCTGTTCGTTGTAGTCCGCCACCGCTTCCTCCGTGATGTTCTTTCCGTAGCGGGACGCGAGGCGCGCCATTTGGTTGATGGCGCGATGCGCCTTCTCGTACTCGCCCATCACGTAATACGCTTCCGAGAGCGTGCTCCAGACGTGGTGGTCGTTGGGCGCGAGAACCATGGCCCGCTGCGCGATCTCGACCGCCTTGGCGCCGTCGCGGATTTTCGGGTCCGCCGCGGTGGCGTAAAGCCACGCCAGATTGTTGAGCAGCTTGAAATCCTCCGGATTCTCCTCGGCCAGCTTCGTCAATTGTTTCTCGGCGTTGGCGAATCGCCCCGCCTCGATGTAAACGTGGCCGATGATGTAGTTCGCCTGCTGGTGCGTCGGATCGATTTCGAGAACCCGTTCGTACGCGCTTACGGCGGACTCATAATCCTTTTCCTCGAAGTACACCTGCGCGACGTTAATCAAAAACTCGATTCGGTCCTCGTCGGTGCGGGTGTCGAGCTGAAGGCCGGAGGTTTCGGCCGCGGGCGCGTTGGTTTCCTGAGCGCCCGCGCCGCCCGCGAGAGCGGCCGCCGCGATCAACGTGAAAGATACGATTTTCATAAAAACTCCTAATTCGGTTTGCTGATCTCGACGCGCGCGACGGTCGGATCGGTTTTCACCAGTTGCAGGCCGGACGGCAGGTCCACCACACGGGCAGATCATAGGTCGTGCTTTCGGTGAGTTCGTGGCAATTCACGTACGCGAACACGTCCGCGCCGCGGGCCTGCTCAACGCGTTGCTCCCGCCCGCGGGCCGTCACCGTGATGAATTCCGGCGTCACCGTGATCTGGCGGCGCTCGCCCGGCGCGCACATCACGCGGACCGGAACCTTTTCGAATTCCACCTCGCCGTCGCGGGCCTCGAGCACGACCTCCACGGACACCCAGTCCGGCTCCACCAGCATGCGCCCCGCCTGGGGCAGCGCGATCCGCTGGCTCTCTTTGAACGACGACTGCCGGTTGTTTAGGTCGACCAACTCCGTGTGAATGTTTTCCATTTCGTCCAGAATCTGCCGCGCGCCCGACACGCGCACCGACGCGGGCGAGCAGACGACGCGCTCGATTTCCAGCCCTTCCGGCAACGTTCCGCTGAACGCCGCCTTGACCGGAAGCAGCTTTTCGCTCTCCTGATCGAGTCGCACCACGATCTCGGACGGGCTGAAGCTCACCACCTTGGCGCCGGTCGGATTGCGCAGGTTCGCTTCCGTCAGCTTGATCACCATTTCTTCGCCGCGCTTCGGGTTGGGGACGGGGATCACGACGCGCAGCTGCTCGTTGTTCAAATAGCGAATCGCTTCGCGCGAGCCGCGGAAGACGATGTTGACGCGATGCACCGACTTCTCCCAAACGGCCCAGCCCGCGGGCGCGTCCACGTCGACCGTGATGTTCGACACCGAAACCTCGAAGCCGATGTTCTTGCGAATGCCTTGCCAGCCGAGAAACGCCAGCGCGACGCAGAACGAAATCAACAGCTTGTCTCTTCCGAGCTGACGCCAGAGGTTGGAGAAGCTACTCATCGTCACGCTCCTCGTTGGGGGTCATTAAAACGGTGTCCGACAGCGAGACCTCGCCGGTCTGGATTTTCTCGCGGAAGCGCGACAAGCCCGTGCGTTCGCGGCGCAACATCGAGGACAGCACGCGGCGCAGACGCTCCTCGTCGAACCCGCGGCGCAGCCGCCCGTTGTACGCGATCGAAATGGCGCCGGTCTCCTCGGAGACCACGACGACGACCGCGTCGGTTTCCTCGGTGATGCCGATCGCGGCGCGGTGGCGCGTGCCGAGCATTTTGCTCAGCTCTTCCTTCTGCGAGAGCGGAAACAGACAGCCCGCGGCGCGGATCTGGTCGCCGGAGATGATGACGCCGCCGTCGTGCAGCGGGGTGTGCGGAAAAAAGAGGGTGGCGAGCAATTCCGAGCTGACGACGCTGTTCATTTTGGTGCCGGTGTCTTGTATGGCGCGCATCCCGATTTCGCGCTCGATCGCGATCAGGGCGCCGATTTTACGTTTCGACAAAAGTTTGACGGCCTGCAGGATCGGCTCCACCAGATTCTTCTGCGAGGCCAAGCCGTTGTTGCGCCAGGGCTGGCGGCCGAGCCGCGCCAGCACGCGGCGAATCTCCGGCTGAAAGATGACCACCACCGCGAGCGTGATGTAGAGCATCAGTTTCGAGAGAATCCAGTTCAGCACGTCGAGGTGGCTCAGGCTGGTGATGGCGAACAACGCGCCGAAAAGAATGATCAATCCCGTCAGAATCGCCGAGCCGCGCGTGCCTTTGAAGAGCCGGAAAACGAAATACAACAGCGCGGCCAGGATGAGAATCTCAATCCAACCAAGCACCGTGGGCAGTTCAAAAGCGTCTTTCCATTGCATTATCGTTCACCAGCTCGGAGTGTATCCACGATGCGACAAACATCGCAAGTGTCGATTACGTCGTGAACCCGTAAAACCGCCGCGCCGCGCAGGGTCGCCCACGCCGCGATCCCCAGTCCGCCGGCGACCCGCTCCGCCGGATCGGCGCGGTCGAGCAGGCGCCCGATCAAGCTTTTACGCGACGCGCCGATCAGCACCGGGGCGATCCGCGCGAGCGTGGGTAGTCCGCGCAGCAGCTCCAAATTGTGCGCGTCGGTCTTGCCGAATCCAATGCCCGGATCGATCATGATCGCGGCGCGCTCGACGCCGTTCGCCACCGCGAAATCGACGCGCGTTTTCAAGTAGGCGGCGACTTCCGCGACGACGTCGCCGTAGGTCGGATCGTTTTGCATCACGCGCGGCGCGCCTTTCATGTGCATGAGGATCACGCCCGCGCCGCTTTCGGCCGCGACCGCGACCATCCGCGGATCGCCTTCGAAGGCCGAGACGTCGTTGAGGATGTCCGCGCCGGCTTCCAGCGCGCGTTCGGCGACCTCGGCCTTGGTGGTGTCGATGGAAATCGGCACGTCCGATACGGCGCGGATTTTTTCGATGACGGGGACCGTCCGCGCGAGTTCCTCCTCCAGCGAGACGGGCTCCGCGCCGGGGCGCGTGGATTCGCCGCCGATATCGATGAGGTCCGCGCCTTCCGCGATCATCTCTTCCGCGCGCGCCAGCGCGGCGTCGGGATCGACGAACGCGCCGCCATCGGAAAAGGAGTCGGGCGTCACGTTCAGCACGCCCATCACCCGCGCGCGCTCACCGAGGCGCAAGGTTCGGCCGCGGCAACGCCAATCATGAACCGGGCGCGGCGTCATAGCGTGATTTCCAGTCCATCCCACGGAACGGTGACGGCTTCGCCGAGCCGCGCCTGCAAATCGTGGTGCTCGGAGTTGTGCGTGAGGTGGGTGATGAACGACCGCTTCGCGCCGATTCGCTTGAGCGCGGCCGCGCATTCGCTGATGCTGAAATGAGTGGGGTGGGGGCGCGGGCGCAAGCCGTCGAGAATCATCGCGTCCATCTTTTCGAGCAAGCGCAGGGTCTCGTCGGGGATGCCGTTGCAGTCGGGGATGTACGCGAGCCTCTTGCCGTCGCCTTCGATCAGAAAGCCGTAAATGGTGTCCTGGCCGTGGGAGACGGGCAGGGGCGTCACGAGCGCCTCGCCGACGGCGATGGGCTCGGTGAGATCGGTGAACAGAACGCGCGGCACGCTTTGGAAGCCGTAGCTGACGCGGTCGACGTAGTCGAACTTCTTGCGCATCTGCTTGATGGTCCGCGGCGAGCCGTAGACGGGGATGTGCTCTTCTTGCAACGCGCTGAAGCGCCGGACGTCGTCGAAGCCGTAGATGTGGTCCGCGTGGGGGTGGGTGAGGAAGATCGCGCTGACCCGTTCCACGCCGAAGGTCAGGACTTGGTCGCGGAAATCGGGCGGCGTGTCGAAAATCAAATGCTGATGTTCGGTCACGACGTACAGGCTGCAACGTCGGCGCTTGTTTCGGAGGTCGGTGGATCGGCAGACGTCGCAGTCGCAGCCGATCATGGGAACGCCGTGGGAGGTGCCGGTGCCTAGAAAAGTGAATTTCATTTTAGTTCACCACGCAATGCCGAACCAGCGCGAGCGCGCGCGGGAAGATGATGTCGAACCGTTCGGGGAGCTCCGCGAACGTCTCGAGGTCGGGTTGGTAGGCGACGTTCCGCAACAGCAGATATTTCTCGGAGTATTCCTGCAGCAGCCCCGCGAACTCGATCACCGCGCCGTCTTCGAGCATTTCGACGACGACCTGTTTGCTGAGATATTTTTCCAGCACGGGCTCGTAGGCGTTGGGGACCGTGCCCAGAAGCGTGTCGCCAATCTCGCCGGCGCGTTTGTCCGCGCCCGCGACCTTGCCCATGGGCGTCGCCTTTTTCATGGAGCCGATCACCATGCCGAGGGATTGCGAGATCGCGTCGCGCAGCGTGTTGAACACGTTCCACGTCCACCGGCGCGCGCGGCGGAGCAGGGACGGATTCGCGACGCGTTGAATCTCTTTTTTCCAACGGTCGTGTTCCTTGGTGCCGGCCGCGGGCGGCGGCTGGAGGATTTTTTTGACGCCGTCGATTTCGGGGCTGTAGAGCACGTAGCTCGCCTTGCGTTGGCCCGAGTCGTCTTTCTCGGGGTTTTCGAAGACGAGCTCCATCGCTTTCGGGAACGCGTTGAACCGGCCCCACAGCCATTTGCCGGATCGCATCAGGATCATGACCGGCTCGCGGTTGAAATATTTGAGGCAACGGTCGCGTTTGCGCCGCGTCGCGATCGCCGTCACCGTCGCGGCGACGAACAACAAGGCCATTGGAAGCCAGAATTCGAGCATGTGATTCCCCTTTAAAAGCGGTTGGTTTTAAATCGTGGTCAGGAAATACACGGAAAACGGGCAAAAGAAAAGCCCCGTCTGGTTTCACTCAAACGGGGCCGGGGTCACGCCGCGGCGTGTTCGTAATAGTGAGCGTCGCTCCAACACCGGGGCAACGGCTCGCCTGAGGGGAAGACCAGTTCCTCCTTCAGGAAGTTTTCCGGGCGCTGGATGATGTCTTTCGAATGCGACCGAGCGCGAATGGTCGGCGAGTTCGGGTTGATTACATCCGGCAGGTCGATCACCTCGACCAAGTCTCCGGTTGGTTCATGTTTCAGGAACATTTCATACCTCCTGGTTTCCGTTTCATCTCACAGCATTCGACCGCGGCGCGACAAAAGAGTTCATTGGGAGGAAGGAGTATTTCGCGAAAATGAGAAAAGCGGCGGTAATTGGCCAAAAATTCGGCGCGTCTAGACGCTCGCGGCGGTGTCGTTTCCGGCTTTTTTCATCATGAACCACTTCATCGGCAGGCCGAGCGAGGCGAAAATCAGCCCGCGCCCCACGAAGAACATGCAGATGACGCCAATGGAGAACGACGCGACGATCAGCTTGCCGATGCCGCGCAGGCCGAAGCCGTTGATGAAACCCGCCGCGATCGAGGAGACGATCATGCCGCAGGTGAGCAGCAGATTCACGGCGGAGTCATAGACCAAGTTGCCCACGGTGTAGGACGAACTTTGGCTCGCCGCGGGGTCGACCCCGAAAAATCCCGCCACGAGATTGAGCGCTCCGAAAACGCCCGTCAGCAGCAAGAGGGTGATCATCACGTAGCCGCTGCTGAAAAGAAACGCCGCGAACTTGGTGCGTTTCTGGATCGTGCGGGATAGAAACAGTTTCCGGCCGTGCGCCATGAAGGCGCGCATCACGCCGTAGGCCCAGCGCATCTGTTGCTTGAACAGGTCGCCGGGCGTGTAGGGCACCTCGCAGCGTATGCGGAGGTCGTCGACATACGCGATGCGTTTGCCTTCGGTAATCACGCGCAGGGAATAATCCACGTCTTCGGTCAACGCGCCCGCGGTCCAACCGCCGTGCTCGACGAGGTAGCTTTTCTTCACCAGTTCGCCCGAGCCGCAGAACACGCATTGTTTCGTCGCGGCTTTAAGGAAGGGCAGAATCACGGAATGGATGATGTTCACGATGCCGGTGCCCATCA
>JARFRL010000265.1 GCA_029287275.1 Pontiella desulfatans | reverse complement strand
TGGTCGGGAACCATTGCCGCGGCTTCGGTTAGGCTGTTCAGTTCGACCGCGGGGATCGAGCGCGCCAGCGCGGCCGTCAGAAGGATGAGAAGGAGTCGCTTCATGAGGGCATTCTATTTCACGCGGCGCGCGATGAACACTCGATTTTTAGCCAAACACGCCACGAAAAAAGCGCCCCGGGCGGGACGCTTTTTCCGAGGAGTGAGGCGTGAAAGGCTCACGCCTCAACCGTCACGCTTCACGCTTAATGCGCGGTTTCAACCTTGGCGCCTTTGGCCTGGCCGATGTCCGCGAGCAGCTCGCCGAACCACGGCTCGTCGATGTCGAACGGCTTGCCGCCGGCGATGCGCGGGAATTCAATGGCGCGCAGTTCGAAGTTTTGATCGTCGTCGTGACCGACGACGCCACCGATGCCGGCTTGGGCGGATTCAACCGCCACGTCGCAGCACTCTTTGATGAGCTCGAGATCCGCTTCGTTGGAGGCGGCGGCGCGGGCGAAATAGCCGGATTTCTGGATGAGCACTTTTTCGGCGCCGAGGAGCTCGGCGAACTGCTTGCCGAACCAGGCGCCGGGATTGACCGCGTCGAGTTTGGCGTGGCCGAAGGCGTCGCGCGGAACCACTTCTCCCGCGGCTTCCATTTCCTTGACGATGGTTTCAAGGCCGGCGCCTTCGGAAATGAAGATGTTGACGTTGTCGATGTCGTCCATGACCTGCCCGAGGCGGGCGGCTTCGGCGGCGATGTCGATTTCCATTTCCGGAACGAAGATGGCGTGCACGTCTTTGCGCTCTTTGGAAAGGCCCAGGTTGGGCAGGAAGTCGAGTTCTTCGAGCTGGTCGTGGTAGACCTTGGCGGTGTAGGCCGTCAGCCAGCCGCAACTGCGGCCCATGACCTCGTGGATGATGAGCATGCGGGGGTTGGCGTTGTGCTCGGCGACCACGTTCGCGAAATACTTCGCGCCCTCTTCGGCCGCGGTCCAGGCGCCGAGGCTTTGTTTGATCGGGAAGACGTCGTTGTCGATGGTCTTCGGCAGGCCGACCACGATGAGTTTGTAGTCGTTTTCGGCGAGGTACGCGGCGAGGTCGGCCGCGGTGGTGTTGGTGTCGTCGCCGCCGATGGTGTGGAGGACCTCGACGCCGTCTTTGACGAGCTGGTTGGCCGCGATTTCGAGCGGATTCTCACCGGGCTGAACCAGACCGCGCTTCTCGCAGTCCTTGACGTTGGTGAGCTTGACGCGGCTGTTGCCGATGGGGGACCCGCCGTGCTTGTAGAGCACCGCGGCGTTGGCGCGGATTTCCGGCGTGACTTCGATGGAGTCGCCAAGCAGGAGGCCTTTGTAGCCGCCGACGTAGGCGATGATTTCGGTGTCCGGAGAGACTTCGGTGTAGCGCTCGATCAGACGACCGATCGCGGTGGACAGACAGGGCGCGAGACCGCCCGCGGTGAGTAGCGCGACTTTCTTGATAGCCATGGGTTTTTCCTTTCGCTTTAAGTGGTTGAAAATGAAGCGGACATCATGGGAATCGCCGGAAAAAACGCAAGGGGAAAGGCACCGATTATTTTGGCGCTTCCCCGGGCGGACGCGGCGAAGGAGGCAAGGAGGGGTTGCGGATGGCGAAAGGCTTTCGTACTATTTGGACCATGGCGGATTTATACATTGTGAGAACGCGGCTCAAGTTTTCCCTCTTGTTGGCGACGGTGGTTCTGATTTTGAGCGCGCTGGCCACCTGGTGGTTCTGGAAGCAGCTCGAGTTCGAGGCCGACAACCAGACGTTTCTTTTCTCGGCGACCGTGACCGGCGCGTTGGCCCTGGGTTGGATCGGGTTGCTGGTGTCTCATCTCGTCGCGAAATACGTCGTGACGCCGGGATACACCATGAGCGACCGCATCGACGCTCTACCTTGGTGGGCGCTGAAGGTCGTCCTCGTATTGCTCGTGATCGGCGCGGGCTGGTTTATGATCGCGCGCTATTCCAACGATTCGTCCGACGCGTTCGACCTTTTAGTGGGCGATCAGCTCGAGGCGCTCCAAGCGCGGATCGAGCGCCAGCCGGAAGTGTTGGCGCGGATCGATCCCAAGACGGATCAGACGTTGGTT
>JARFRL010000224.1 GCA_029287275.1 Pontiella desulfatans | reverse complement strand
CCACCCGCGCAGGCGATTTCGCCCTGCAGGTTGGTGACGTCGGACTCTTCTTGCATCAGCGTGTAATCCACCGTCTTGAACTTGGCGATCAACTCGTTCCACAGGGTTTCGTCCTGCGCGGTGAGCACCTCTTCGTGCGGCGCCTGTTGATACATCTTGTCGCCGGACGCGGCCAGCATGCTGATGCCGGTGAAGTCGGCGCGGTTTTCCCAGATGTAGTCCGCGACCAGATCCCACTCGTCGTCGCGCACCGTGAGGGTGTTGGAGACGTTGTGGTGCAGACCGGGATTGGACTCGGGACGCGCGGTGCCGGGAACGACCCAGTTCTGCTGCGTGGAGTGCACGTGCTTGAGCAGATCCATCGCGGACATCTCGGAGCGCAGAATCGCTTCTTCCGGCGCCTCGACGCAGAAGGTGATGACGTCGTCGGTTTTGTTGGCGCTCCAAACGGATTCCTCGCACATGTGCGGGTTGTTTTCGTTGAAGTGGCGGTAAACCGGGTCGGTCTTGTTGGCCTGGGCGCGGCGGAAGTACCGACGGGCGTGGCGGGGATGAATGCCGGACGCGGTGCCGAGCAGCAGCGAGGTGGAGCCGGCGGGCTTGACGCAGGTCAAACGGGCGGCGGGCTCGGTGCCGATTTTCAGCGAGACCTCGCGGTTCACCTCGATCGCGTACTTCGCCATTTTCTGCTGCAGGACCGGATCCAACGTGATCGCCGGGGAGTCCATCATGCCCGTGATGGAAACGCCCAACAACGCCTCGCGGCGGCAGAGTTTCTCGGTGGTGTCGCCGAGATACGGGAAGGTGGTGTAACCCGCCTGCAAGGTGCCGATGATGGTCGCGGCGCGCACGGCGGTTCTGAAATCCTCTTCCGTCAGCAATTTGGCGCCGTTGATCTCGGTCAGGTTGCAGAACTGCCAACCGGACTCGATGGTCACGTTGCCCTGCTCGTCGCGGACTTCGAGGTGCGGATTCAGGCCGATTTCGCAACACGGATTGCACCCGTGCGCGAGATCGTTCGCGAAGTAGAATCCGGGCTCGCCCCACTCTTTCTGCTTCTGGAAGATGCGCAGGAACTGGGCCTTGGAGGTTTCGTTTCGGATCAGCTTCACGGAGTTGTTGGAACGGCCGCGTTGCGGATCGGTTTCAAACCAGTTGCCGCGTTTGGCGTTCATCATTTCGCCGTCGTCCGGCGAGAAGAGGCAGATGGTCGCGGAGCGGCGAACGCCGCCGGCGATGACGGCGTCGGCCGCGTGCATCATGACGTCGTAGCATTCGATCGGCTTGAGCTTGCGGCCCAGCGCGCCGTCGAGAATGACGCGGGCGCGTTCGAGCGCGCGGCGCAAGGGAACATGCCCCGGAGCGCGGCCGCCGGAGGTCTTCAACTGCGCGCCGCGATGACGGATATCGGAATAGTTGAACTCAACCAGGTAGCCTTCGATGTAGCTTTTCATCAGCTCCTGCATCGCGTCGGCCCAGCCTTCGATGGTGTCGGGACCGGAGTAGTGGGTCACGTTGCCCTCGTCGACGGAACCGGCGAGCCGGGGCAGTTTGTCGACGTGTTCAAACTCGACGCTGAAGCCCACGCCGGTTCCGCAGAGCAGCAGGAACAGGCCTTCCGCGAAAAACTCGACGCGGTCGCAGATGCCGAAGGTGCAGTTGTACATGCGGGCGTGGTTGGTCTCGATGGCTTTTCCGCCAAATTGCATGGAACGCATGGAGGGCAGGCAGCGTTTGTCGATCACCTGATCGAAGGCCCAGCGGATGTCCTCTTCCGCGGCGGGGTAGGCGCGCAGATGCATGTCGCGAACGCGGCCGACGGCCTCGACGTAGGTTTCGCGGCGACCGAGTTCGGGCATGAAACGGGCGTAGCGGCTGACCAGCATGTAGTCCTGAATGGCGGACGCGTCGGGGCGGAGACGCTGATTGCGGGCCTGCTTGTGTTCCTCGCGGTAGAGAATGTACGCCTTGGCGACTTCGTAGAGGCCGGCGCCCATCAATTGTTGCTCGACGAGGTCTTGAATGTGCTCAACATCGATTTCCACGCTGCCGCGGCGGTCATAGCCTTTGATGATGTTGTCGAGTTTCGCGGTGATGTCGCGGACGATGGTCACAAGATGTTGTGGTACGTCGTCTTCGGTTTGAACCGAGCTTTTGAGCGCCTTTTCAATGGCGGCGAAGATCTTCTTCTCGTCGTAGTCGACGGTCGCGTAGTCGCGTTTTTTAACCTTTATGTCCATGCGTGTGCCCCTTTCTGGTTACAGCTTAGCGTCTTGTTTTCCGTGGTCTTAGGCGTTGGGAGAGGCGACCACAGAAAGGATACAGATATACAAGATGTGGTATTCTCCCGAAAACGTATGCACAATATATAGCCAAGCTTGGTAGGCGAAGGAAAAAAAAGAAAAATGTGATTTAAGCACTCGCGGCTAGGTGTTTTTTCTTCAGCGCGGTCGCCCGGCGCTCCATGGGGCTTCCAGGAATCCCCGAACGCGTCCATCCGCTTTGTTGGCAGTCGGAAACGACTTGGACGGCCCCGTTTCGCGCGCGGATTTAAAATTGTACGTTTTGATCAAAACCTTTATTTGATCCTTGTGGAATTTCCTCGCGAAAGGCTTCCGCGTTCCGCCCTTCCCCCAATTCATGATTGGTCGTAAGGTGCGGGAATGATGAAGTCAACGCGCGGAAAATCCATGAACGTTTCGGTCGTGATGCCGGTATACAACGCCGCGTCCACCATCGAGCGTTCGTTGGAGAGTCTGCGGGCTCAAACGCGCGGCGCCGCGGAAATCATCGTGGTGAACGATGGCTCGACGGACGGGACGCTCGAGCTGTTGCGGCGGCAGGCCGGCATAAAACTGCTCGACCATTCCCACCGCGGCATCGTTCCGGCGCTCAACGACGGGCTGGCCGCCGCGAGCGGCGACTACATCGCCCGCATGGACGCGGACGACGAGTGTCATCCGGAACGCTTCGAACAACAGGCCTCGCATCTCGACGCCTTTCCGCGGATCGGACTCGTCGGCTGTCGCGTGAAATTCGGCGGCGACCGGGAAAAGCAGGCCGGATACGCAGCCTACGTGGATTGGATTAATTCCCTGATCGATCCGGAAGCGATCGCGTTGAATCGGTTCGTCGAATCTCCCTTCGCGCATCCGTCGGTCATGTTTCGCCGCGCTCTGTTCGAGCAATTCGGCGCGTACCGCGACGGCCCCTTTCCGGAGGATTACGAGCTGTGGTTGCGCTGGATGGCCCACGGCGTCGCGGCCGCGAAGGTCGACGCGGAGCTCGTCACCTGGAACGATCCGCCCGATCGCCTGTCGCGGACGGACGAACGCTACCACGTCGACGCGTTCTACCA
>JARFRL010000221.1 GCA_029287275.1 Pontiella desulfatans | reverse complement strand
GCACGAACCCTTCGGCATCGTGGTGCTCGAGGCGTGGGCGGCCGGTCTCCCCGTGGTCGCGAATCGGGTCGGAGGCGTCCCCGGCTTTTCAACGCACGAAAAAAACATCCTGCTCGCCGAGGTCGGCGACGAAGCCGCGCTGGCGGAAAACATGGCGCGGTTGGCCGACGACGTCGGGCTGCGGGCCGACCTGTCGCGCATGGCGTTCGGCGAGGTGGCCACCCATTACGATTGGGCGCGGATCACGGACGAGCTGCGCGGGATTTATGAACGAATCATAAATGAAAAGTTGGCACCAAAGCCGCTATAAAGGCTGGAACTGGCGCGGTGGATCCCGCATATTCAACCGCTTGAGACTATAAAAAAAGGGGGCTTCGATGCCGCGCAAGGAAGTACAGGAACGAATCAGCCAGCTGAAAAGCGAGCTGGAGAACACGCCAAAGGAAACCGGACTTTTTGAAGAAACGCTGGAAGCCGCGAAGGAAGGCATCGAACGCTACACGCCCGAGGCCATTCAGGATCTGGCTCACACGCTGCAGCGCGAGGCCGACGAGTTCGAGGTCGAGCATCCGAGCGTGACCGCCCTCATCAACAACGTGTTGACCTCGCTTAGTAATCTGGGAATCTAAAAAGGAGTCTACAACCATGACGAAAATTTGTTGCATCGGCGCCGGCTATGTCGGCGGACCCACCATGGCGATGATCGCCAAGCAATGCCCCGACGTCGAAGTCAACGTCGTGGACATCAACGCGGCGCGGATCGCCGCCTGGCAATCCGACGAGCTTCCCATCTACGAACCCGGTTTGCTGGAAGTGGTTCAGGAAGCCCGCGGCCGCAATCTGTTCTTCTCGACCGAAGTCGACGAAGGTATCCGCCAGGCCGACATCGTCTTCGTGAGCGTCAACACGCCCACCAAAACCTTCGGGGAAGGCGCGGGCAAAGCCTCGGACCTCCAATACTGGGAACTCTGCGCGCGCCGCATCAAAGAGGTCTCCACCTCCGATAAAATCATCGTCGAGAAATCCACGCTGCCCGTCCGAACGGCCGAGGCCATGGAGCGCGTGCTGCATTCCGGCGACAACCCGATCCACTTCGAGGTCCTCTCCAATCCCGAATTCCTCGCCGAAGGCACCGCGATGGAAGATCTCGCGGATCCCGACCGCGTGCTCATCGGCGGCCACGAAACCGAAACGGGCCGCGAGGCGCTTCAAACCCTCGTCGATATCTACGCCACGTGGATTCCCCGCGAGCGCATTCTCACCACCAACGTCTGGTCGTCCGAACTTTCGAAGCTCACCGCCAACGCGTTCCTCGCGCAGCGCGTCAGCTCCATCAACGCCATCTCCGCGTTGTGCGAGGCCACCGAAGCCAACATCTCCGACGTGTCGCACGCCATCGGAACCGACAGCCGCATCGGGCCCAAGTTCCTGAAAGCCTCCATCGGATTTGGCGGCTCCTGCTTCAAGAA
>JARFRL010000213.1 GCA_029287275.1 Pontiella desulfatans | reverse complement strand
AAAGAACAACCCAAAGCCCGCGATTCCTCTCCCGCGATGCCCGCCGATCTCCGCCAAATGCAAGGCGATTGGGTCGCGGCCGACACCAATGCCTGCGCGCTGTGCCAAGTCAAAATCCAAGACTACACCATCCGCATCCGCTACCAGGAACAGCAGGATGGCGCGCTCCTCAAACAAAACGTTTCCATTGATCGCTTGGATGAGCAACGAAGCTTGCTGATCATCAACGGAGGGACCGGCGCGTGGCCCTACAACCGCGCCGTCAATGACGTGCTCAAGCTCGAGTTCTTCAACGAAAAAGGCTGGCATAAGCTCAGCCTAAAACGATCCGACGCCTGACGCCGGCGCTTACGCGGGCACGCCGCTGTGAAAACGGAACTGATCGTCCGGCGACTCGATCGCGCCCCGCTCGACCTCGCCGAAAAACGCGACGCGCTCATCGATTGGAAGTCCCGCGTGTTTCTCGGCCAACGTGAGATAGTCCTTGAAGTGCCGCGCCTCGGATTTCAACAACGACCGGAAAAAGGTCGCGAGTTCCTCGTCCACGCGCGGCGCGAGCGAAGCGAAGCGCTCGCACGACCGCGCCTCGATGTACGCGCCGACAATCAGCGTATCGACGAGCGAATCGGGTTCGCCCTTTCGAACCTCGGCGCGCAGGAGTCCCGCGTAGCGCGACGGCGGGAGTATCCGATACGTGTAGCCGCGGGCGGTCAGCAGCGCATGCACCTTCTCGAAATGGCGCAGTTCCTCGCGGGCGAGTTTCGACATTTTCGAAAGCAGGTCCGGCTTGTCGGGACAACGGAACATCAGGCCCAACGCGGTTCGGGCCGCGCATTGCTCCAGATAGCAATGGTTCAAAAGAAGGATCTCTTCCTGTTTCAGCGCCTCATCGATCCACGCCGGTGGCGTCCGACAGGGCAGAAACTCGAATAACGCGTCCAAATCATTTTGGCTGACCAGTTCCATGCTTCCTCCGTGAGTGAAAACCCAGTAAACCTTTTTTGGCCGTCGGGCGCAATATCACGCGCCCCGCGGCGTTGTTTTTCGAACCAAGGAGAGCTCCATGAAAAAACCCGCCGTACTGATGATCGCGCTCGCGCTGCTCACTTCCGTCCTGGGCCAGCAACGCGGCTTCGGTTACGACCAAATGCTGGAGCGTCACGACGGCGACAACGATGGCGTCGTCGCCAAGGACGAATTCCGCGGGAACCC
This sequence comes from Pontiella desulfatans, assembly GCA_029287275.1. Classification (GTDB taxonomy): domain Bacteria; phylum Verrucomicrobiota; class Kiritimatiellia; order Kiritimatiellales; family Pontiellaceae; genus Pontiella; species Pontiella desulfatans_A. Next base: position 5,350 of record JARFRL010000213.1, on the reverse strand, counting down.
TCGATTATTCGAGCGGTTCGACGCGGATGAAGATGGCCGCGTCACGCGCGAGGAATTCGACGCGGCGGTGAAGCGAATGGCGAAAAACCGTCGGCCGAACGTAAAACCGCGGACGCTTCCCGCGCCCGAAGGGGTGACCGTTCACCGCGACGTGGAATACGCGGTCGAGGACGGCGAGTCGCTCAAGCTGGACATCTATCTGCCCGCGGCGACCAACACCGCGCCGCCCCTGCTGGTTTGGATTCATGGCGGCGGCTGGAAGAGCGGCGACAAAAACAACGTCAATCCGGCGGTGCTCCGACTTTCCGCGGAAGGCTACGCGGTCGCGAGCGTCAACTATCGGTTGAAAGACCTTACCATCCACCCGAAGAACATTCACGACTGCAAGGGCGCGGTGCGCTGGCTGAGGGCGAACGCGGCGAACTATGGCTACGACCCGGAGCGCGTCGCGGTGGGCGGCGGTTCCGCGGGCGGACATCTGGCGCTCCTGTTGGGGCTGAGCGCCGGATTCGACGAACTGGAGGGAACCGTCGGCGGCAACACCAACGAGCATTCCGCGGTGAAGGCGATCGTCGACTTTTACGGCCCGAGCGAATTGGTCGTCTTCTCGGAAAACGACGCGCGCTTCAACAACGCACACGAATACGTAAAGGAACAACTGACGCACGCCTCTCCCCTAACCTACCTCTCGAAAGACGATCCGCCCGTCATCATCTTCCATGGCGATCAGGACAAAACCGTTCCGCTGTCCCAAAGCCAACTGGTTCACGCGCGCTATCAAGCCGCGGGCCTCGCGTCCGAACTCCACGTGTTGGAGGGCGCGGGCCATGGCGGCAAGGTCTTCGGCGACGACGAGCGCCAACGGCTGATCAAAGCCTTTCTCGACGCGAACCTGTAGACGTGACGACACGAAGAGCGAATATTCCGCTGGACAACACATCACTAAATCATAATATTCAAATTTCAACTTTGGAGAACGCATGACGTCTGAAGAAAGAAACATGGCCGCCGAGGTCCTCAAAGCCATGGCCCACCCCGTCCGGCTGGGCGTGCTGGAAGTGCTGGCCGCGGGCGAACGCACCGTCACGGAACTGTACGAGGAGCTGGGTTGCAGCCAATCGATGATGTCGCAGCAACTTAAGATACTTTGCCAGCAAAAGCTGATCACGATCCGTAAGGAGGGCATCCAGAAATACTGCGCCCTTTGCAACCGCGACTTTCTGAAAGTGTTCACCTGCATGCACACGCATCTGCGGAAATACCTCAACTTCCAGGACTAGGAGCCTTTTTTCGCGCTCCAAATATTAGATTATTAACAACTATTAATCATAGATGACTGAAAAGGTAATGTTATGAACAAGAAACTACTCATTGTCGGCGGCGTCGCCGGCGGCGCCAGCGCCGCGGCCCGAGCTCGTCGTTTGGACGAAAACGCGGAAATCATCCTGTTCGAGCGCGGGCCCGACATCTCGTTCGCGAACTGCGGGCTGCCCTACCACATCGGCGGAACCATCGCCGAGCGCGACAAGCTGCTCGTCACCACCCCCGACGTGATGACCGCGAAATTCAATATCGACGTCCGCGTCTTGAGCGAGGTGGTTTCCATCGACCGCGCCAAAAAAGAACTCGCGATCCGCGACCTGACGTCCGGCGAGGAATACACCGAGGCGTACGACAACCTGATTCTCAGCCCCGGCGCCGCGCCGATTCGCCCGCCGATCCCGGGCATCGATCATTCAAACGTGTTGACGCTTCGCAATCTCGAGGACATGGACCGCATCATCAAGGCGCTGGATGGCAAACGCTCCGCGGCGGTGATTGGCGGCGGCTACATTGGCCTCGAAATGGCCGAGGCGCTGCGGGAGCAGAAATATGAAACCACGCTCATCGAGCTCGCGCCCCAGGTCATGGGTCCGGCCGATCCGGAAATGGCGACCGTGTTGCACCAGGAGCTGCGCCTGTTCGGCGTGAACCTGAAGTTGGAAACCTCCGTTACCGCGTTCGAGGAATCGGCGCGCGGCGTGGATCTGATTCTCAGCGACGGCGACCGCCTGAACGTCGACGTCGCGGTGCTGGCGATCGGCGTGAAACCGGAAGCCACGCTCGCGATCGACGCCGGACTGGAGCTCGGCCCGACCGGCGGCATCAAGGTGAATGAGCGCATGGTCACCTCGGATCCGTCCATCCACGCGGTTGGCGACGCGGTGGAAGTCACCGACTTCGCCACGCGACAACCCGCGCTGATTCCCCTCGCGGGGCCGGCCAATCGACAGGGCCGTATCGCGGCGGACAACATCTTCGGCCGCGACAGCGCGTACAAAAACACGCAGGGCACCGCGATCTGCAAGGTGTTCAACCTGGCGATCGGCATGACCGGCCTCAGCGAGAAGATGGCGAAACGCCAAGGGATCGCGTATGAGAAGGTTTACGTGCATCCCGCCAGCCACGCTTCGTATTACCCCGGTTCGCATCCGATTTCCCTCAAGCTGATCTTCGATCCCGAAACCGGAAAAATTCTCGGCGCGCAAGCGGTCGGCGCGGACGGCGTCGACAAACGAATCGACGTCATCGCGGTCGCCATCCGCGCCGGACTCACGGTGTTCGATCTCGAGGAAATGGAGCTGACCTACGCCCCGCCCTTCGGCTCCGCGAAGGATCCGGTCAACTACGCCGGCTTCGTGGCGGCCAACGTCTTGCGCGGCGACGTGAAGCTTTGCCACGTGGAGGAAGCCTGTCGCCCGACGGACCACCAGAAATTGATCGACGTGCGGAACCCGGAAGAGGTCGCGGGCGGAACGATTCCGGGCGCGAAGAACATTCCCCTGCCCCAACTCCGCGAACGACTGGGCGACCTCGACAAAGCGCGCGAATATCTGGTCTTCTGCCAAGTCGGCCTGCGCGGCTATCTCGCCTGCCGGATCCTCGAACAAAACGGCTTCAAATGCCGCAACCTGACCGGCGGATACAAAACCTACGGCATGGTGACCGCGAACCAACCCGATCGCGTTCCGGAACAAGAAACCACCGCGGACGACCCCGGCGAGGACACGATCCAGATCACCCCATCCGCGGGCGACGCGCCGATCGTGGAGACCATCGACGCGAGCGGGTTGCAATGCCCGGGCCCGGTGATGCGATTGAGTCAGGCGATGGAGCGCGTTCAAAACGGCGAGGCCGTCAGCATCCTTTCGACGGACCCCGGCTTCGCGGCGGACATTCCGGCGTGGTGCGACTCGACCGGCAACGCGCTCCAATCGCTCGAGCCCGAAAGCGGCGGCTACCGCGCCGTCGTCGCCAAACAGGTCGCCGCCGGGCGGCCCGCGTCGACCGCGGAGCACGTGAAGCGTTTCACGAACGTCGTGTTCAGCAACGACCTCGACAAGGCGCTCGCGGCGTTCATCATCGCGAACGGGGCCGCGGCGATGGGATACGAGGTCACCCTGTTCTTCACGTTCTGGGGCCTGAACGTGCTGCGCCAAGACGGGCCGGTCGCGACGAAGAAAAACCTGGTGGAGAAAATGTTCGGCTTCATGATGCCGAAAGGGCCAAACAAGCTGAAGCTTTCCCAGATGCAAATGGGCGGAATGGGCGCGGCGATGATCAAAGGCATCATGAAACAGAAAAACGTGCTATCGTTGCCTGAGCTGATGGACGAGGCGATCAAGAGCGGCGTCAAGATCGTCGCGTGCACCATGTCGATGGACCTGATGGGCATCAAAAGCGAAGAATTGATCGATGGCGTTGAAGAAGGCGGCGTCGCGATGTATATCAATCACGTCGGCGGAAATGGAAGTTTGTTTATTTAAAGGAGAATCAACATGAAACAATTCGCGTACGGAGCGGTCTTCGGGATCGCGGTCGGAATGGTCGTCGCCAGTCTCGCCCTGCCCAAGCTCATGCTTAAGGAAGAGGCCAGCCCGGTGGGCTACGAGGAGACCATCGCTCATATTCAGAAAAATGTGACGAACGCCGGCTGGAAGGTGTCGGCTTTGATGAGATTGGACAAAACGCTCGCGAAGGAAGGCAAGACGGTGCTTCCGGTCGCGTCGTTCAAGATCTGCCAACCGGATTACGCGGAACAGATTCTGATCGACGACGACGCGCGGTTTCTTTCCACGATGATGCCCTGCTCCATCGCGGTGTATGAAAAGGCGGATGGAAAAACCTATATCTCAACCATGAACTCGGCGCTGTTGGGTCGGATGTTCGGCGGAACCGCTCAGAAAGTGATGGGAGGGCCCGTCGCGGAAGAAACCGCGCGCTTTATTGAATTCTAACCAGGAGAACCATATGACGCTTAGAAAAACGACCTCGCTCACCACATTGATCTCTTTCATCCTGCTACTTGTCACGAGCGTCATTCTATACGTCACGCCCCAGGGGAAAATCGCCTTCTGGGCGAGCTGGAAAATGGGCGGTCTGGGCAAGGAGCAATGGGGCGCCCTGCACACGAACCTGGGGTTTCTCTTCCTCATCGCGGGAGTCGTCCACACCGTGTTGAACTGGAAGCCTATCGTCGCGTACCTGAAAAACAAGGCCGCCGAGCTCAAGGTCTTCACCGTCGACTTCAACCTCGCGCTCGGCATCTCCTTGTTCATCGTGGTCTTCACGCTCTTCGAGCTTCCCCCGATCGTCGGGGTTCAGCGTTTCAACGAGAACCTCAAAACCGCCGCCGCGAAGAAATACGGCGAACCGCCCTACGGCCACGCCGAGGTATCGCCGCTCCAGATGTTCTGCAAGCGCGTCGGCATCGACGCCGCGGACGCGACGCGGAAACTGGAGGCCGCGGGCCTGAAGGAGGTCTCCGAAAAAGCGACGCTGGCGGATATCGCGAAAGCCAACGGAAAAACCCCGCAAGAGGTTTACGACCTCATCAAACCCGAGCCAACCGCGGGCCTGCCGGAGAATCCAGGCTCCGGACTCGGACGACGGACGCTGGCGGAGTTGTGCGCGACCTACGGGCAGGACGCGGGCGCGATGGCCGCGAAACTGAAGGAGATTCAGATCGAAGCCGGAATGGAGGAGACCATGAAAGAAATCGCCGACAAAAACGATCTGGATCCTCACGCCCTATACGAAGCGATGCTCCAGTTGCAATAACACCCGAGGAGGGGTAAAACAAACCCAACTTCAGGAGCTGGCATGTCACTCGGAAAAATCGTGTTTTTCACCGCGTTGCTCGCGCTCGGCGCGCTCGTCATCACCAGCGGCGTGGTTTATTTCGCGCCGAACGCCTCGGACTCTAGCGGCTGGAGCGCGTTGGGATTGGGCCAGCGGGAGTGGTTCGCGCTCCATGTCGACCTGGGCGTTCTATTTCTGATCGCCGGCGCGGCGCACGCCGTCCTGAACG
>JARFRL010000058.1 GCA_029287275.1 Pontiella desulfatans | reverse complement strand
CTTTTCAACATCGCTCGGGTGGTGAAATTGGTAGACACGCAAGGTTGAGGGCCTTGTGGGAGTTAAATCCCGTGTGGGTTCGAATCCCACCCCGAGCACCATTTTTTTTCTGGCGCAAAAGCTTCTATACCAAGCATTTGCGCCAATTTTTTACCACCTGAAAAGCCTCGTTTTCGCCCGTTTTTGTGGCGCTTTTAGGCCCTTTTGTGGCGGTATTTGTGGCGGTCATCAGGCTTGGCAACTTGTTCACCATGGAGTCAACGCCCAACTGCCCGACGTCCGTATAGATCTGAGTCGTGGTCTTCATGTCGGAATGTCTCATCAACTCCTTCGCCACTTGAGGGGAAGGAGGCCGCCTATTTCGTTGCTTCCGTTCCGCGGCGGAAAGGGTCGGCGGTGGGAAGCGGCATCCGCGAGCCCTACATCATCCATGTTCCCGGCATGACGAAGCCCGGATCCGTTTCCTCGGTTCCCGCGATCCGCGGTTCAGCCCGGAACGATTCGCCGCCAAAATCGAGAAGGCCAAAACCAAACGCATGAAACATCTGGAGCGTCGGCACGCCGAATTTTTTAATGAATCCCAAAAAAACCAGTCCCGATTGGAGGGGTAGCGCGAGGGGTTGATCGTTGGATGTCGCTGTGTTCACCGGACTTGAGTCGCGGGCGCTTCGGGCGGGTCGCGTCGGGGTTGAATCAAACGCGAAAAAAAAGAACATTCCCCCTTGCGCCCCTCCGGAAATCATGTACCTTCATCCGCCTCTTACGAGACAAGACTGCGGGGTAGAGCAGCCCGGTAGCTCGTCAGGCTCATAACCTGAAGGTCCTTGGTTCAAATCCAAGCCCCGCTACCAACTTGAAAGGCCGACTGGAAACAGTCGGCCTTTTTTTTGTCTCCGGCGCGGCCGGCGCGGCGCGCTTGACGCTGGGCGAGCCTCTGGGGTAGCGTCGTAGCCTTATATCGGAAGGAAACAAAATGCCGGACATACAAATCCTGCCATCCATTCTCGCCGCGGACCTCGGTCGGTTGGCCGAGGGGTGCCAACGAGCCGAGGCCGCGGGCGCGGACCAGATCCACGTGGACGTGATGGACGGCGTGTTCGTGCCGAACATCAGTTTCGGGCCGGGCGTGGTGAAAATGTCGGCCGCGGCGGTTTCCATCCCCCAGAACGTTCATCTCATGGTTCAGCGGCCACAGGATCATATCAAGGCCTTCGCCGCGGCGGGGTCCGACACGATCCAGATTCACATCGAAGCCAAGTGCGACGTGAAGGAAACGCTCGCCGCGATCCGCGCGCTGGGCAAGCGCCCCGCGATCACTCTCAATCCGGAAACCCCCGCGGAGGCGATATTCGAATGCCTGGAAAACCGTTGGGTGGACGAGGTGATGGTGATGTCGGTGCACCCCGGTTTCGGCGGGCAGAGCTATATCGCCAACGTCGAGGAAAAGATCGCCGCGATTCGCCGCACGGCCGATTGGGTCGATATCGCGATTGATGGCGGGATCGACGATAAAACGGTTCGAGGCGCCGCGGCCGCGGGTTGCAATCTGTTCGTGGCGGGTTCCTATCTCTACAAGCAGGCCGACATGGCCGCCGCCATCGCGGATCTCCGCCAACAGGCGACCGAGAGCTTTTGCGCGAACGTTTAATCCACTGATTCCATGGATGAGAAGGATTTTTTTTATTGAGCCTTAGTGGCTTCGTGCCTCCGTGAGAGATCACCTCCAGACCGGAACGCGGGACCGCCTATTCTTTATAGCCGCGAAAAGGCGCGAAGATCCGGTCCGCGAAAAGTTTTCGTGCCTTTTGCGCCCCTTCGCGGCGATTACTTTTTGTTCCAGACGGTAAGGTCTTTGGGCGCGGGCGCGGTTTTGAAGAAACGGCTCGCGCCGAGTCCGACGCCGAACGCGGCGAGGAACGAGAACGGGAAGTAATAGATCTCGTGCGCTTCGGTGAAGTTCTGAATCCACACGCTCGTCGCGATCGAGGCGCCGAGGCCGACCAGCCATCCCTTGAAGTTGCCGTTCCGCGTCAGCACGCCCATCAGGAACAGCGCGAGCACCGGCGCGCTGAACATACCCATGAAGCTGAAGAAGGCCTTCAGAATGCCGTCGATCGTCGAGACGTAAAACGCGAGCCCGGTCGCGAGCGCGCCGAGCGCGACGGTGATGATCCGCGCCAGGCGCACCGGGTTTTTCACGCCGGTGGTGAAGTCGTTGATGACGACGGTCGCGATGGAGTTGATGCCGGAGTCCATGGACGACATCGCGGCGGCGAACACCGCGGTGATGAGTAGTCCGGAGACGCCCGCGGGCAGATGATGGATGATGTAGTAGGGCATGATCTTGTCGGGGCTGAGTCCTTCCACGAGTTCCGTTCCTTGGAAAAAGGCGAACAGCCCGAGACCGATGAACATCAGCAGCGCGATGATGAAGAAGTCGACGCCGGCGTTGAAGGCCACGGACTTGACGGTTTTTTTGAGCGAGCCGGTGGCCATCAGGCGCTGGACGGTGACTTGGTCGGTGCCGTAGTCCTGCATGAGTTGGAAGAAGAAGGAGATCGCGACCGCGGGGCCGCTCATGGCGAAGAGGTTGAATTTCCAGTCCGCGATGTGAAGCCGGCCGGTTTCCTTCGCCAGCGCCAAGATTTCGCCCGCGCCGCCTTCAACGCCCTGGGTCAGGCTGACCGCCACCCAGACCGCGCCGCCGATGAGGATCACGAACTGGATGGCGTCGGTCCAGACGACCGCGGCGAGTCCGCCGAGCGCGGTGTAGGCCGTCGCGAGCAGGCCCATGGCGCAGATGCAACCCCACAGCGGAATGCCGGTGACGATCGACAGCGCGAGGGCGGGGGCGTAGACGACGGTGCCGAGCCAGCCGAGCCGCGCCAAAATGAAGAGGCCCGCGACGCCGTGGCGGGCGTTTTGGCCGAAACGCTTCTGGATGTATTCGTAGGAGGTGGTGACGCGCAGGCGGTGGTAGAGCGGGTAGAAGAGCAGCAGGACGACCGGCGCGACCAGCGGGCTCATGACGCAGACGATGATGAGCGCGATGTTTTCCGAATACGCGGTGCCCGGCAGGCCGAGATAGGTGACGGCGCTGGTGAGCGAGGCGTACATGCTCATCGCGACCGCGAGCCACGGCAGCTTACGTCCGCCCAGGAAGAACATCTCGGTGTTCTCCTGCTTCCGCGAGAAGTACAGCCCGACGCCGAGCATGCCGACGAGATAAATCGTCAGCACCGCGTAGTTCAGGACGCCGAAGTGAATCTCAACCATGGGCTACAAATAGAGCGTGGCGTCGCCGTCCACGGGGGGGTGCATGGATTGTTCTAGAATGTCGGCGAGTTCCGCGTCGGTCAGTTGGATCGGGCTTCCTTTCATGCTGCTGGCGTTTTTCGCCTTCGCGACGATGGCGGGGAAATCGGATTCCTTCACGCCGCACTCCGCCAATCCCGGCACGAACATCTGGGTGCAGATGTTTTTCAGGCGCGTGATGGCCTCCCCGATCGTCGCGGCGTCGTTTTGGAGCATGAGCCGCGCCGCTTCCTCGTATTTTTTCACCGCGGGGTTTTCGGGGTCGCGCTCCTTAAGCGCCTCGTAGGTGGTTTCGGTCGCGGCGGGCAACAGGCTGGCGCAGACCATGCCGTGCGGCGCCTTGAACATGCCGCCGATGGGCCCCGCGAAACCGTGGACCGCGCCGAGGCCCGCGTTGGCGAGCGCCAGCCCGCCGCACAAGCTCGCGAACGCCATGTCGGTCCGCGCCGCGAGATCGTCGCCGTGGATGTAGGCCTTGTACAGCGCGCGGGCGGCGCGCTTGAGGCCCTCGCGGCAAATTCCGTCCGTCAGCGGGTTCGCCTTTTTGGAGACGAACGCCTCGAGCAATTGGGTGAACGCGTCGAGCCCGGTGCTGGCGGTGACGTCCGGTGGCATCGACCGCGTCAGTTCCGGATCAACCAGCGCGATGGTCGGTAGCATCTTCGGGTGGCGCATGCTGACCTTCACGCCGTGTTCCTCGGACAGCAGCACGGAATTACGCGTCACCTCGGCGCCGGTGCCCGCGGTGGTGGGGATCGCGACGCAGGGAGCCGGGTCGGCGGTGAACGGTTCGCCCTTGCCGACGACTTCCAGATAATCCATCAGATCGCGGGTGTTGGTGAGCAGGGCGGCGATGGCTTTGCCCGCGTCGATCACGCTCCCGCCGCCGAACGCCACGACGAAATCGCAGCCCAGGTCGCGGGCGCCCGCGGCGAGCTTCGCGATTCGAGCGACGGTGGGCTCGCCCTTGACGCTGAAGGCGGCGGGCTCGACGCCCGCGGCCTTGAGGGTTTGAAAGATCGGGCCGACGCGCTCGGCGTTGGATCCGGTGACCAGCGCGGCCTTGTTTCCAAGGCCGCTGATCAGCTCCGGAAGCCGCGCCATTTCGCCGGGTCCGAACAGGATCCGTTGGGCGGTCGCGAATTCAAAGTTCATGAGTTGCTCTCCAAGTTAAACCGCGGCCCAGTTTATTTGGGCGCGGGAAGGTGTCGAGAATGATTTTGACAATAGGCGCGGAGGCGTTAAATTCCGCGGTCTTTATTGATGTTACAGGAGAACGCCATGCCCACCTATGATTACGAGTGCGACGATTGCGGCCACGGTTTCGAGGCGTTTCACGGAATGTCGGCCGATCCAATCAAGGAATGTCCCGAGTGCGCGGGCGCGGTACGGCGGCTGATCGGCACCGGCGCGGGCCTGCTTTTCAAGGGCTCAGGGTTCTACGAGACCGACTACCGCAGCTCCGGCTACAAGAAAGATCAAGCGGCCGACAAACCCAAGGAATCCGCTCCGAAAAAGGATAAAAAGTCCGCTTCCAAAAAGACCGCGAAAAAGGCACAGTAGTCGACCAATTGCGATTTGTGGCTGGGAGCGTCGCGTAACCTTAATACAAGACAAGGAACACTGGACTATGAAGGATAAGAAGGAATTCTACAATCTGTTGGCTGAGCTGGACGGACAGCCCTTCTCCGAATATCAGCAACTGATCGGTGACTTCGATTTCTCGCGCTACGTGATCAAATGCGGCGCCATCGACTTCGACTCCGCGCACGACGTTAGCCCGGTGTTGACCATTCGCGTGCCGCAGACCATCGCCGAAATCCCGGAATATCTCTTCGATAGCCCGGTGCGCCGCACCGCCATGGAGGACTTGCTGCTGCGTCGTCTTTCCGGATGCGTCGATAAGATCGCCGTCTACGATCACAGCGGCGTCGCCCGCCGTCACTTGAAGGTGGCCGCGCCCAACCAGAAGATTCTTCCGCGCAACGCCCTGTTGCTGACCAAGGAATACATCGAGGTCCGGCTCTACATCACGCTGCCGATTCAGATGGCCTTCGTGGATGGCGAGCCGTCGACCGCGATCGACGGCGAAATGGCGCAACAAATCTTCTTCGAGGACCTGCCGGAAATCGTCGCGAACTCCCTGCTTTACTGCAACATCGACATCGCCGAGGCCGACGCCCACGTCAACAACATGGAAGACGCCGACCGTCTGCGCCAATACCTTGGCGCCTCCGGACAGGTCGCGTTCTTGGCCGAGGGCTCGCTCATCGCCCGCCAGGCCGGCCGGGACGCGCCGGACTACGAACGCCTTTCCCCGATCGAAGTTGATCCCGCGCTGGTCGAGGAAGTGGAAGTGCCGCATTCCGGCGCGATCGCCGGCGTTGGCATTCCAAACGGGCTGACCCTGATTCTCGGCGAGTCCAACAGCGGCCGCGTCGATATCATGGACGCCATCGCCCAAGGTATTTACAACCACGTTCTTGGCGACGGCCGCGAGCATGTCGTCACCGTCGCGGACGCCGTGGCCATTCGTTCCGAAGTGGGCCGCTCCATTCAGCAGGTCGACATCTCCGCGTTCGCGAGCAGTCTGGCCGACGGCGGAAATCCGACCTCCTACTCCACCAAAGGAGCCGGGGCCTTCACCTCTCAGGCGGCGTCCACCGTCGAGGCGCTCGAAGCCGGCGCGCGCGTGCTGCTGTTCGACGAGCACAGCTCCTCCTCCACCTTCCTGTCGTCCGACACCCGCGTCAACTCGTTGCTCGGCGCGTCCTCGCGCGACACGCTCGCGGCCCGCGCCCGCCAGATGGTCGACGAGCTCGGCATCTCCATGGTCGTGGCCGGTAGCAGCCTCGTCGCGGAATTCATTCCGATCGCCGACAAGATTCTGAAGGTCGAGAACTTCGTCGTTTCCGACATCACCGAAGAGGCGAAGGCGCTCGACATCATTTCGCCCGCGCCGGTGAACGCCGACGTGAACCTCGCTTCGATGCTCAGCCGTTCGCGCTGGATCATGCCGAGCTCCATCGATCCGAGCGTCGGTCGCGAGGATTTGGTGATCGATACCGAAGACGGCGATTATCTCCAGTTCGGTCGTTCCTTGGTCGATCTCGACGCCGTGCGGCAGATCGCCTCCGCCGACCAGGCCCGCGCCATTGGGTTCGTTCTGTACTACGCGAAGCTGCGCTACATGGACGAAGGTTATCCGCTGCGCGAGATCCTCGACCTCGTCGACCGCGACCTCTCGAACGAAGGCCTCAACGCCCTCGTGCGCGACATCCGCGGCGATCTGGCCCGTCCGCGCCGCTACGAAGTCGCCGCCGCGCTCAACCGCCTGCCGGCCTTCCGCGTCTCGCACGTGACGGAATAAAACGTCAGCTCGCTGACGAGATTCAAGAGTCGAAGGGTTCAAGGGTTGAAAAGCTCTCCTTCGGCTCTTTACTTTTAAACCCTGAAACCTTTCAGCCATGAGACTTGTAGCGCAACGCGTCAAACACGCCTCCGTGACGGTGGACGGCGACCGCGTCTCCGAAATCGGCGCGGGCTTGCTGGTGCTGTGCGGCGTCGGCCACGACGACACGGAACACGACGCCCGCTTTCTCGCGGGCAAGACCGCGCGCCTCCGCGTTTTCGAGGACGACGACGGTAAGATGAACCGGTCCGTCGCGGACGTCGGCGGGGAGATTCTTTCGGTGAGCCAGTTCACGCTTTACGGCGACTGCGCGAAGGGCAACCGCCCGAGCTTCGTCGCCGCCGCGCCGCCCGAACGCGGCGAGGCGCTGTTCAATGAATACGTCGCGGCGCTGGAGCGTCTGGGCTTTCCGGCGAAAACCGGCCGGTTCGGCGCCGACATGAAGGTCGAGCTGCTCAACGACGGGCCGGTCACCATCATGATGGACTCCACCGGCCGGACCAAAGATTAGCGAACGATAAATCTTCCGCGGCCGCGCGCGTTCGTGTTTATTCGCGGGTAACATTTCAGAGGTGAAACATGGCTAAACAGAAAACCACGGTGGGCACGATCAATAACGAAACGCTGGCGTTCACCGCCGGCCGCGACGTCGAGCTGGATCACGCGTTGATCACGGTCGACTGCGTCGGCACCGCCGCGCACGTGACGATGCTTTCGAAAATGCCGGTCGAGCCCGCGCTCATCACCGCGGAGGAGCGCGAGCAGGTGATCGCCGGTCTCGTTGAAATCATCGCGCTCGCGCGGGACGACAAATTCAAAATCAAACTGGCCGATCAAGACGTGCATCTCGCGGTCGAGCGGACGCTTACGAAGAAGCTGGGCGATCTGGGCAAGAAGATCCATACCTGCCGCAGCCGGAACGATCAGGTCGCGGTCGATCTGCGGCTCTACGCGAAGGAGCAGCTTCTTTTCACGTTGGAGGAGGCGGCCGCGCTGGTCGCCGCGTTGGTGGGCTTCGGCAAGAAGCACGAGAAGGTTCCGATGGTCGGCCGCACGCACATGCAGCCCGGCATGCCGTCGAGCGTCGGGCTATGGGCCACCGCGCACGCGGAGAGCCTGCTCGACGACTGCGTCGCGCTGGTCAACGCCTATGAACTGAACGACCAATGCCCGCTTGGTTCCGCGGCGTCGTACGGCGTGCCGCTTCCGATCGACCGGCAACTGACCTCCGATCTGCTCGGCTTCGGGCGTCCGACGCACAACGTGCTCTACGCCAACAACGGCCGCGGCAAGATGGAGGGAATCGTTCTCTCCGCGATGAGCCAGGTGATGCTTTCGCTGTCGCGGCTCGCGCAGGATTTCATGCTCTTCACGATGCCGGAGTTCGACTATTTCAAACTGCCCGCGGAGTTTTGCACCGGCAGTTCGATCATGCCGCAGAAACAGAATCCGGACGTCTGCGAGCTCGTCCGCGCCAAAGCCTCGCGGGTGAAGGCCGCGGAGTTGGGCGTCTACGATTTGGTCAAAGGCGCGCCGACCGGATACAACCGCGATCTGCAGGAAGCCAAGGAACTCTTCATGGAAGGGATCGCGACGACGCGGTCGTGTTTGCGCATCCTCGCGCCGATGATCAAAGAGACGAAGGTCAATAAGAAGGCGTTGATCGACGGATTCACGCCCGACGTGTTCGCGACCGACCGCGCCTTGGAGCTGGTGGGCGAGGGCATGCCGTTCCGCGACGCGTATCATTACGTCAAAGAAAATCTGCACGAGCTCGAAAGCATCGATCCGTCGGAGGCGATTCTGTTGAAGACGCATCTCGGCGCGCCGCTCGGCTTGGATTGGGATTATTTCAAGGGCCGGACCAACGCCGTGAAGGAAACGGTCCGCGAGGAGCGCAAGGCGTTCCATCGCGCCGTCTCGAAGCTGCTGGGCGTGAAGTATCCGGCGGAGTAGGACGTTGGTCGGGGAGGCCCATGCGTGATGAGTTGCTATTCCCTTTCCTGGTCGTCATAGTGGCTTTCTCATGAGGGAGTTGCATTCCGCTTTGGCCCGCGGGCTTTTGCCCGCTGGCGTCCGGAAATCGATCAAGTGGGTCGTGTATTCCGGGTGGTTCGGCTTCGGCTGTCGCCGAGCGCTTCGGCTGTTGACGCGGAGGCCCGCGACCATTCATGTGTATCCCGACGATCCGCGGGCGAACGGCTATGTCTACGCCATCAAGGTAATCGCCCACCGGCTGGGTTGCCGCTTCTCGACCGCGCCTCCGAAAGGCCGTTGCGTGGTCATGCGTTGGGAGGATCAAACCCGCGGGCGGCTGGATGAACGCCTTGAACGGCTGGCCGAAACGCGCGACGTGATCAACTATCGTTGCCGCGACATCAGCAAGGCGCGCGTCGAGGAGGTGTTCAAAAGCGTCTTCGGCTATTCCTCCTGGGTGGATCCGTTGACCTACGCGGGCGAGTGCGTCGAGAAGTCCAACGCGAACGGCAAGGCCGACGGGCGCGTGGTGACCTGTCCTTTGAAAGAAGCGAAGGAGGGCCGCGTGTACCAGATCCTCATTAACACGCGGGTGGACGATGAGTTCGTGGATGAAATGCGGGTTCCGGTGTTTGGAAAAAACATTCCCATGGTGCTGACCAAGTTCAAGAAGATCTCCGACGCGTTCTCGTATTCGGTCGCCGGCCGTCTGGACGAGGTCGCGGATTGCCTCTCGCCCGAGGAGGTGAAGTTGATATTAAGGTTTTGCGATGAGATTGGATTGGATTGCGGCGAAATGGACGTGCTGCGCGACCGGACGGACGCGCGGCTGTACATCATCGACGCGAACAACACGCCTTGCCTCCATTTCGCGGGCTTCAGCGCGAAAGAGGAGCGGGAAGTCGTACGGCGCATGCGCGCCGCCTTCGAACAGGCGTTCGCGCGGCGAGTCTCGTGATCTTGGCGGGGTAGGAATCATGGACGTATTCTCCACTATTTTGTTTTGGCTGGGCATCGCCGGGTTGGTGGATGGGTCTCTGGGGCTGCTGTTCATGGAAAAATGGCGCGAGCTGGTGGGCGACCTGAATATTCAGCGGATCGCGCTGATTGAAATTGGAGCGTCCTGCGGGTTGCTGGCGGCGCGTTACCTCCTCGGTTGAAATCGACCACGAAACTTCCAATCGAGCGCTTGACTTCTAAACCGTTGCTTCCTATGGTCTCCCGCTCTTTTGAACTGGGGGAAGGAAGAGGAGCGAGTCCATTCGCTCCTTTTTCGGGATTTTCAGTTGCCCGATAGTGTAATGGAAGCACATGTGACTTTGACTCATAGGGTCCAGGTTCGAACCCTGGTCGGGCAACCATAAGTAATTACGATAAGTGAAAACATGAAGATTATTTCAGGAACAGGACATCGAGCCTTGGCCGAGCGCATCGCGAGCGCGGCCGGCGTGGAGCTGTGTGATGTTGACATCACGCGCTTCCCCGACGGCGAGGTCTTCGTCAAGATCGTGGACAACGTCCGCGGCGACGACCTGTTCATCGTCCAATCGGTTTCGGTGAATCCAAACGAATATCTGATGGAACTCCTGATCATGATCGACGCGGCCAAGCGCGCCTCGGCCGACCGCATCACGGCGGTTCTTCCTTATTACGGGTACGCGCGCCAGGATCGTAAAGATCAGCCGCGCGTCCCG
The DNA here is from genome assembly GCA_029287275.1 of Pontiella desulfatans. GTDB lineage: Bacteria > Verrucomicrobiota > Kiritimatiellia > Kiritimatiellales > Pontiellaceae > Pontiella > Pontiella desulfatans_A. Next base: position 15,250 of record JARFRL010000058.1, on the reverse strand, counting down.
ATCACGGCCAAACTGGTCGCCTCGTTGCTCGAGGCCGCCGGCGCCGACCGCGTGCTGTGCGTCGACCTGCACGCCCAACAAATTCAAGGTTTCTTCGATGTTCCGGTGGACCACCTCTACGGTTCGCCCGTCATCGTTAAATATCTGCGCTCGATGGATCTCGAGAACCTGGTCGTGGTTTCGCCCGACGCCGGGGGGCTGAAAATGGCCGACGCGTATTCCAAGCTGCTCGACGCGGGCATCGCGCTCGTGGGCAAGCAACGCAAGAGCGCCGAAGACGTCGAGGCCAATCATCTGGTCGGCGACGTGAAAGGCCGCGACACCCTTTTGGTCGACGACATGACGTCGACCGCCGGCACCTTGACCGCGGCCGCGAAGCTGCTGGAAAAAGCCGGAGCGAAGTCCATCCGCGCCGCGGTGAGCCACTCCCTGCTGACGCAGAAGGGCATCGACCGCTTGAAAAACTCGGCGATCACCGAGCTCGTCACCACCGATACGGTGCCGCAGCGCGAATGGCCGGACTTTAACGTAACCGTGTTGTCAGTGGCTGACACCTTGGCGGAGGCGATCTGCCGAATTCACAACGACCAATCCGTCAGCTCGCTGTTCAGGGTTTGATAATTAGGAGAGAATCACATGGAAGACACAAAACTCATCGCGAAGAAAAGAGTGCTCGAAGGTTCGAGCAACGCGCGCCGCGCGCGCGCCGCCGGGCAGTTGCCGGCGATCGTTTATGGCGCCGAAAAAGAACCCGTATCCGTTGAAGTGAACGCTCATGATTTCGAGCAGATCCTTCATCACCACGCCAGCGAAAGTCTCATCATGGAGATCGAACTCGAGGGCGAAGGCGATGTGTCCGTGCTGGTTAAAGACGTGCAACATCATCCGGTCTCCAGCGATCTGCTGCACGTGGACCTGATGCGCGTCGCGGCCGACAAGGTCATTTCCGTCGACGTGCAGATCGAGCTCGTTGGCGAGGCGGCCGGCGTTAAAGCCGGGGGCTCCATCGACCATGTCATGCACGCCGTGGCGGTCGAGTGTCTTCCGGGCGATCTGGTCGAGGCGTTCGAGATCGACGTGTCCGACCTCGAGATCGGCCAGTCGCTGAGCGTTACCGACCTGGGCCTTTCATCGAAATTCAAGTTGTTGGTCGACGACGACGCGGTGGTCGCGTCCGTTTCCGGTCCGCAGGCTGAAGAAGATGAAGAAGCCGAAGCGGGTGACGCCGAGCCGGAAGTGCTGACCGAGAAGAAAGAAGCGGAATAATTTCCCGCTTCGAATTCCGGGAGGAAGATTTTTGAAACTAGTCGTTGGACTGGGGAATCCCGGAAAAGAATACGAGCGCACCCGCCACAACATAGGCTTCCTGGTCGTGGAGGAACTGGCCAAGCGCCGGGGCGCCGTGTTCAAAAAAATGTTTTGGTTCCCCGCCAGACAGGCGAAGGTCAGAGTGGGGGAACACGAGGCGCGGTTGATCGAGCCGACGACCTTCATGAACCGCAGCGGCAAGGCGGTCTGGGGGGCGATGAGGAAGTGGCGCGTCGCCCCGGAGGACGTGGTCGTGATTTACGACGACGTCGATATCGAGTTTGGCGGCGTCAGGGTCCGGTCGAAAGGATCGGGCGGGAGTCATAACGGCATGAAATCGTTGCTGGAGTGGCTTCAAACGAAAGGGTTCCCCCGCGTGCGGGTTGGAATCGGGCCGAAGCCGGCCGACGCGGACATGATCGAGTTCGTGCTGGGCGAGTTCGCGGTCGAAGAGCATTTTAAGTTGGAAAAGGTTGTAGAACGAGCCGCCGACGCGGTAGAAAGCATCTTTTCCGTAGGGACCGAGCGAACCATGAACGAGTTCAATCAGTCACGAATAGGATAAGCTAAGGAGAATACCATTGAATACGTACGAAGGATTGTTCATCTTTCCCGAGTCGCTCGACGAAGAGGGACTGGACCAAGCGATTGGTCGCGTGAAAGAAGAACTCGAGAAGCTGGGCGGCTCCATGGAGAGCAATGTTCGCATGGGCAAAAAGGCGTTCGCGCGTCCGCTCAAAAAACAGAAGGCCGGTATTTACGTCGTGATTATGTTTAAGATCGACGGAGAGAAAGTGGACGCGTTCAAGGCTCGCTTGAAATTGGCGACCAACGTGTTTCGTCACCAGTTTGTTGAATCCGACGGAGTGGAAGTCGCTACGGAGGCTTAAGCCATGGCCAGCTACAACCGGGTCCTTTTGATGGGGAATCTGACGCGTAATCCGGAAATCCGGTACACGCCGTCGGGCACCGCGGTCGCGGACCTCGGGTTGGCCATCAACGAGAACTTCAAAAACAAAGCGGGCGAGATGGTTGAGCAGACCTGCTTTGTGGACGTGGTGGTTTGGGGACGCCAGGCGGAAACCTCGGCCGAGTATCTCCATAAGGGATCGCCGGTGTTCGTGGAAGGCCGCTTGCAGTTGGACCAGTGGGAAAATCAGCAGGGCGAGAAGCGCAGCAAGTTGCGCGTGCGGGCCGACCGCGTTCAGTTCTTGGGAACGCCCGGCAAAGCAACCGAGTTTTCGGACGCGCCGGAGCAGGCCCCTCAGCCGCCGGCGCCGAGCGTCGATGATGACGATGATGTGCCGTTTTAATTGAAAGGAATTAACAATGCGTCGTAGTAGAGATAAAGATGATTACAAGCGCGATCCGGAGCTCCTTCGTGGAGTCACCTCGATCGATTACAAAGATGCCGAGCTTCTCAAGAAGTTCATGACCGATCGCGGCAAGATTCTGCCCGGCCGCATCACGGGCGCCAACGCCCAGCAGCAGCGTCAGATCAAAAAAGCCATCCGCCGCGCGCGGGTGATGGGTCTGGTCCGCTAAGAAAAAGGAGTACCACCATGGCTGTTGAAGTACTATTGATGGACCAGGTCGAAGGCCTGGGTATTGAAGGCGACGTTGTGAAAGTCGCGGACGGTTACGCCCGCAACTATCTGCTCCCGAAAGGCGTCGCCACGGAAGTGACCGAAGGCAAGAAGCGCCAGATCGAGAAGAAGCGCGCCGAGCGCCTCGTTCAGCTCGAGAAGGAAAAGTCCGCCGCCGAGGAAATCGCCAAGAAGATCGCGGGCGTCGAATGCACCATCGCCGCGAAAGTCGGCGAGAACGGAAAGATGTTTGGTTCCGTGGGCGTTCCCAACATCCTTGAAAAACTGGCCGAGCAGGGCCTGGAGCTCGACAAAAACAAGATCGCTCTCGCGGCTCCGCTGCATGAGTTGGGAGTGTTCGACGTCGAGATCAAACTCCATCCGGAAGTCACCGGAACCCTCAAGGTCTGGATCGTCGAAGAGAAATGATCCCCGGGGATCCAGCCGGACTGCGAATCCCCCCGCACAGCGAAGAAGCCGAGCGGGGGGTTTTAGGTTCCATTCTGCTGGACCCCGCGAGCTCTCTCGATAAATGCCTCTCCAAACGCTTGGGGCATGAATCGTTTTACGACCGCCGGCACCAGACGCTTTTCGAGCAACTGGTGGACATGAGTCAGGCCAACCTGCCCATGGACGCCATTACCATCGGCGAATGGCTCAAGAACCACGACGCGTTGGACAAAGTCGGAGGCTACGACTATCTCGTCCAGCTTCAAGACAGCACGCTCGTTCCCGCGCACGTCGAGTTCTACTGCGACATCGTCATGGAGAAGCGGCTCTACCGCATGCTCATCGAGCAATCCTCCGAGATCATCGACGCCGCGTACAAAGGCGAGGACGACGCCAACGTGCTCGTCGGCGAGGCCGAGGCCTCGCTGTTCAAACTCAGCGAACACGGCGCCGAATCCATTCCGGACTGGAAGGAGTCGGTGCGCGAGGCGTTCGTCCAGATCGAAAACACCGATCCGAATCAGCTCATCACCGGCGTCACCACCGGGTTCATGGGGCTTAACGAACGCCTCGGCGGCCTGAATAAAACCGACATGATCGTGCTCGCGGCCCGCCCGGCCATGGGGAAAACCTCGTTGGCGCTCAACATCGCCGAAAACGCGGCGCTGGGCCTTCACGGCGATCCGGTCGCCGTCGCGGTCTTCAGTTTGGAAATGTCGCGCGAACAGCTCGTCAAACGCATGCTCTTTTGCAACGCCCGGCTTCCAATGCAGCGCGTGAAAGGGCGAAAAATGACGCCCGACGAGCACGCGAAACTCACCTCCGCGGTCGACCGGCTTTCCAAGGCGCGGATTTACATCGACGACACGCCCGGCTTGGAAGCCGTCGAGCTGAGATCCCGCGCGCGGCGCATCAAGGAAAAATGCCGGCATCAGGGCCAGGAGCTGGGCCTGATCGTCGTCGACTATCTGCAGTTGATGAACTACACCAAATTCGCGCGCGACGGCCGTCAGCGCGAAACCATGGCCATTTCCGGCGCGGTGAAAGCCATGGCCAAGGAACTCGAGGTGCCCGTCATCGTGCTGTCGCAGCTCAGCCGCGCCACGGAAAGCTCCGGCGACAACGTGCCGAAGCTTTCGCACCTCCGCGATTCGGGCGCCATCGAGCAAGACGCCGACATCGTCATGTTGCTCTACCGCCCCAGCTACTACAAGCAAGGCGACGATCGCAACACCGACAACCTCGCGGTGGTCGACATCGCTAAATTCCGCCACGGCGCCACCGGCGAGGTGAAGCTCTCGTTCATTCGCGAGTACACCCGTTTCGAAGACCGCGCCGAATACGAGGACGATTATCCGCCCGGCGACCAGTAGCGAAAACATTTGGAACCATTCATGAAAAAAACGTTCACCCTTCTCGCGGCCCTGTTGATCTCGACGATCGTCCGGGCCGAGATCATCAAGGACATCCGCATCGTCAACCAAGCGGGCGAATCCTACGCCATGAGCTCCGTCTCGGCCTTCACGTCGTTCAAGGTGGGCGAGCAGGTGCCCGACCGCGAGACCATTCTCTCCTCCATCGCGATCGACGTGAATCGCATGCGCCAGTCCGGTCGCTATTCCTACGTCAACGCCAAGATGGACGTCGAGGGCGACGGCGTGGTGCTGATCTACACCGTGGTTTCCAAACATCGGTTGCGTCGAATCGAAATCGTTGGCGGCGCGAAAAGCGGCCGCAAGGTCAAAAAGAAATCCGAGCTCGAGATCGGCCAGGTCGCGGACGACTCCACCTTCGAAATGGCCGCCTCCAAGATCAAGGAAGCCTACCGCGATTACTGGTATCCCGAGACCAAGGTCACCTGGTCGTCGAAGGCCAACGACGAGCTCGGCACGGTCGACGTCACCTTCCGGGTCGACGAAGGGCCCAAGATGGGAATCAAGAAGATCGAGTTCGAGGGCAACGATCTAATCGAGGACAAGCAACTCGCGAAGTTGATGCAGCAAAAGAAGAAAAACTGGATCTCGTTCATCACCGGCGCGGGTAAATACAAGGAAGAGGTCGTCGATTCCGACGTCTTCGCCATCAAATCGTTTTACATGAACAACGGGTTTCTCGACATCAAGGTCTCCGAGCCCGAGATCAACGACGCGACGCCCAAGAAATCCATACTGACCTTCAAGATCGAAGAGGGACAACGCTATCGTCTCGGCGCGATTTCCGTGAAAGGCGCGGAGGCCTATCCCGAAAAAGACGTCCGGCGCGGCATCCGCTTGCGCCCCGGCGACATCGCCGCCTACCAAAACATCGAGAGCGGCAGCGAGGCGCTCCGCGCCTACTACGGCAACCGCGGCTACGTCCGCACCGTGGTTCGACCGGTCTACGACGCCAACGCCGAGACCGGCGTCGTCTCCGTTACCTACGAAATCACCGAAGGCGTCATCGGCTACATCAGGGCGGTGAACATCAGCGGCAACGAACGCACGCTCGACAAGGTGATCCGCCGCGAACTGGTCATGTATCCCGGCGAGAAGTACAACCGAAGCCGCGTGCGGGTTTCGGAAAGCCGCCTGCGAAACATGAACTTCTTCGAGATCGTCACCATCAATCCCGAATCGACCGGGGATAGCGACCAGTACGACATAAACGTGCAGGTCAAAGAGAAGCCCACCGGTCAGTTTTCCGCGGGCGTCGGGTTCTCCAGCGTCGACGCGCTGGTGGGCTACGTCGAGCTTTCGCAGGGCAACTTCAACTGGAAAACGTGGCCGCCGATCGGCGCCGGCCAGAAATTCAAGATCCGCGCCCAGCTCGGCACGGAACGCAACGACCTCGACGTCTCGTTCACCGAACCCTGGTTCATGGACCGGCAGCTTTCGTTCGGCATCGATCTGTATCACCGCGAGGCGCGTTATTTCTCCGACTCCTACGACCAGCGCAACGACGGGATTCGGCTCTCCCTGGGCAAGGCGCTTTCGCGCGACACCCGCGGCACGCTGGCCTACACCATCGAACGGTTCGACGTGTTCAATGTTTCGCCCAACGCGTCGCCCGCCATCCAGAACGAAGAGGGCAAGCGCAGCAAAAGCGGCCTCGAATACACTTGGCAGTTCGATTCCCGCGACCGTTTCTTCAACCCGACCCGCGGCAACAAAACCACCATTTCACCCTACATGGCCGGCGGACCACTGGCCGGCGGAACCGACATCTTCGGCGGCCGAATCCGTTCAACGCAGCACTTCGCGTTGATCTGGGACATGGTGTTGAACCTGCGCGGTCAGATCGAATCCGTCGAAGCCTACGCGGACAGCAAGGCCGACGCGGAGGCGGGCGCGGAGTATGGCGGCGGGGTTCCGATTTTCGACCGGCTCTTCCTGGGCGGCTCCTACACGCTGCGCGGCTTTGAATACCGCGACGTGGGACCGAAGGATCCCACCACCGGCGATTCCGTCGGCGGGAACTCCATGGCTTTCGCGACCGCCGAGATGACCTATCCCATCTGGAACAAGATCCGCGGCGCGGTCTTCTACGACGTCGGTTTCGTGAACGTTGATTCGTGGGACTTCGATCCGTCGCTCTACAACGACAACTGGGGCCTCGGGCTGCGCCTCGACCTGCCGGGATTTCCGTTGCATCTGGACTACGCCTGGCCGATCACCTACGACGAGCGGTTCCAAGAAGGAAACGGCCGCTTCAACTTCCTGATCGGCCACACGTTCTAAACCGCGTCAGTTGACCGCGACCTTCACCACGACTTTATGAATCGGGCCTTCGCCCACGCCGGGCAGATGCGCGTCGGTGGGTAGAAACACCGCGAACGAGCCCGGCGGAACCTTCACCACGCTGCGCGCGGCGTCGCCGAAAAACTCGAGATCGCGCGTCTCGTCATAGCCCTCCGACAGGCTCAGTTCATCCCGCGGCGTCCAACCCATCGACTCATCTCCGCTGATGATGAACTGGATGTCGACGTACTTGCGGTGGGCTTCGAGTTTTCCGTCCTCGATCTTCCGGCCCTGATTGCGCTCCACGATCGCGAACACGGTGTCGCCCAGAATCTCGTATCGTCCATCCTCGAGCTCCGCGACGCCGGGGTGGTCCAGAAACCCGAAGCCTTCCGATAGTCCGTCCTTCAATCCCGCGTACTTCGCCGCGTTGGTCAATGTGTCGAGTATCATCCTTTTTCCTCCCGTTAGAATTCGAAGCCCATCTGGCCCGCGTTTTCATCTCCAACGATTTCATCGGAGCCGAGCAGGTTGATCAGTTGCTCCTCGCTCAGAATGGTCACGCCGAGTTTTTCGGCTTTGGTCAGTTTCGATCCGGCGCTTTCGCCCGCGACCAGATAGCTGGTGTTTTTCGAGACGCTGCCGCTCACCTTGCCGCCGCGGGCTTTGATTCGGTCGCCCGCTTCGTCGCGGGTCATGGATTCCATGGAGCCGGTCAGCACGAAGGTGAGCCCTTCGAGCTCGTGGCTCCCGCCGGCGTCGGCCTGCTCGAAGTTGACGCCCGCGGCGCGCAACTGATCGATCACGGCGCGGGTTTCCGGCGCGCGGAAATAGTCCACCACCGACTTGCCGACGATCGGCCCGATGTCGTGAATCGCTTCCAGCGCCTCCACGTCCGCGGCCATCAGCGCGTCGATGTTTTTGAATTCATTGGCCAGGATGTTCGCCGCGCCTTTTCCAACGTGCCGGATGCCGAGCCCGAACAGCACCTTCTCGAACGGGCGTTTTTTGCTCTCCTCGACGCCTTTGATCAGATTGTCGGCCGACTTTTCGCCCATGCGTTCCAGCCCGAGCGCCTCGACCTTCTGCAGCGAGTACAGTTCCGCGGGGGTTTTCACGAGTCCGCCGTCGACCAGTTGCTCCACCAGCGATTCGCCGAGCCCGTTGATGTCCATCGCGCCGCGCGAGGCGAAGTGGGTCAGCCAGTTTTTAACCTGGGCGGGGCACTGCAGATTGACGCAGCGGATCGCGACCTCGCCCTCGCGCCGTTCGACTTCGGAGCCGCAGACGGGGCAGGCGACGGGCATGGTGAATTCGAGTTCCGCGCCGGTCCGTTTTTCATCGACCACTTTCACGACCGCGGGAATGATTTCTCCGGCCTTCTCGATGATCACGCGGTCGCCGATCCGGATGTCCTTGCGGCGGATCTCGTCCTCGTTGTGCAGCGTGGCGCGCTTGACGGTGGTTCCCGCGAGCTGAACGGGCTCGAGTTCCGCGACGGGCGTCAGCACGCCGGTGCGGCCCACTTGAATGGAGATGGCGCGCAGCGCCGTTTCGGCCTGTTCCGGTTCGTATTTGTAGGCGACGGCCCAGCGCGGACTTTTCGCGGTGGCGCCCAGCTCCTCGTAAAGCCGCCGATCGTTCACTTTGATCACGCCGCCGTCCATCTCGAACGGGAATTCGTGGCGCATGTTTTCGAGCGCGTCGAGTTGATCGAGAATTTCCTCGATGGCGTCCTTCAGCCAATAGGAGGGCGTGACGCGCAGACCGTAACTCTTGAGCGTGTTAAGCATTTGTTCATGGGTGTCGAACGCGACGCCGTCGAGCTCGCCGGTGGCGTAGAAGATCGCGTCGAGCGGGCGCTTGGCCACTTCGCGCGGATCGAGCAGTTTGAGCGATCCGGCGCAGGCGTTGCGCGGGTTGGCGAACGGTTCCAGTCCGGCTTCCTGCCGGGTTTCGTTCAGCTTGGCGAAGCCCGCGGTATCCATGTAGATCTCGCCGCGGACTTCCAGAACCGCGGGCGGCATCAGGTCGGAAAGGCGCAGCGGAATCGATTGGATCGTGCGGACGTTGGCGGTCACGTCGTCGCCGACCGTTCCATCGCCGCGCGTGACGGCTTGGGTCAGCTCGCCGTTTTCGTAGCGCAGCGAGATCGCGACGCCGTCGATCTTCGGCTCCAGAACATAGTCGAACGAGGCCTCGGGAATCAGCTTGCGGATTCTGCGGTCGAACTCCACCAGTTCCTCTTTGGAGTAGGTGTTCGACAGGCTCATCATCGGCGCCGCGTGCCGAACGTTTTCGAAGTTGGCCAAGGGCGCGCCGCCGACGCGGCGCGTGGGCGAGCTCGCGCTCGCGAACGCGGGATGCTCTTTTTCCAGCGCGTCCAGCGCGCTGAGGAGCTGGTCGTATTCGCGGTCCGTGATCTCCGGTTTCGCGTCGATGTAATACAGGCGGTTGTGGCGCTCGATCTCGGTCCGAAGTTCTTCGATGCGCGCTTGGGGTTCGGCGTTGTCAGTCATGCGGTCGAATCTACCGAACGGCCGCGGGCGGGTCAATCCATCGGGAGCCGAAGGATGAACGAAACCATGCCGTCGGCGTAGGGCGCCAACGTCAGGTCGCCGCCATGGGCGCGGGCGATCTCGCGGGCGAGGCTGAGTCCGAGTCCGGAACCTTGGGCCGTCCGCGATCTCTCGACGCGGTGGAAGCGTTCGAACAGGAGCGGTTGGTCCGCGTCGGGGATGGGCGGCGCGGAATTGGCCAGCGTGAAACGAACCTCGTTTTCTTCCCGGTCCAGCGTGAAGACCGCGCGCCCGTTGGCGGTGGCGTATTTCGCGGCGTTGGAGGTCATGTTGCGCAGGGTTTGGTTGAGCAGGCCCGCGTCGCCGGAGATCGTCACGCCGTTCTCGAGGCGGGTTTCAATCGTCAGCTCCGGCGCCATGATCTCGATGTCCTCCGCCGCGTTTTCGATCAGGTCCGAGAGGTCCACCGGTCGGCGGTTGATGTTCAGGCGGCCTTCGTCGGCGTGCGCGAGCAGGAGCAGTTTCTGGACGACGGATTTAAGCTCGCGCAACTCCTCGAGCAGCATGCCGTAACGCTGTTGTTCGGTGGAGCCGTCTTCCGAGTCTTGGATGGCGTTGTCGAGCTCGCCCTGCAAAATGGTCAGCGGGGTTTGCAGTTCGTGGGCCGCGTCGGCGCTGAAGCGCACGGCTTGGTGGTAGCTCTTTTCCAGCCGGTCCAGCATGTCGTTCGATACGGTGACGAGCCGCTCGAGCTCAATGTCGTTTCCAACCATGGGAACGCGTTTGTCGAGGCCCTTGGCGGAAATATGCTCCACGGTGTCGGCGATGACCGCGACGGGTTTCATGGCGCGGTCGGCCAGGTACCAGCCCATGAAGCCCAGCACAAGGAGTCCCAGCGGCACCGCGATCATGAAGGCGTAGCGAAATTGGTTCACCTCCGCGTTGAACGAATCCATGTCGAGCGCGGCGATCAAGGTGATCTCGGGGCTACGGAAAATCCCGACGCGCCAGTTTTCGAAGGGCAGGTTCAGCGTGGTGAATTTGGAGGTGGTGGGGGGTGGCGGGCCTTTGCGATTGTTCGCCGTTGGAGGAAGGCGTTCGCCGCGTGGCTGGTCGCGACGTTGCGGAGGAGGGAGTCGCATCTGGCTCGCCTCCGCGGCGTCGATGTAGCCGTCGTTGTCGCCGTCGTTCGAGTTGAAGACGAAGTTCGGGCCATCGAATTCGTCGCGCGCGACTTTTCCGTCTCCGTCGCGGTCGTTGCGCGCGAGGAACAGATCGCTTGCCCGCTCTCTTCCCTCGTTCGTCGACTCCGGCGCGGCGGGGAGGGGAATCCGGGCGAACCGCGGGCGGGCGTTCTCCGATTGGAACAACACGCGGTCGTCGCGGTCGAGCGCGATCAACGCGATGTTCTCGCGGCCGCCTTCGCCTTGGATGAACTTGATGGATTCGCCGAATTGTTTCCAGTAGCCGACGGGGTGGTCGCCGCGCAGGGGGGCTTCCACCAGCGAGCGCAGCTCGCGGTCCACGCGGTCGATGCCGGAGGAGTAGATGAACGCGAAGAGCGCCACTCCGAACGTCGTGAGCAACGCGCCCGAAACGGCGAACGAGAGCATCGCGATCTTGAATTTGAAATAGAGTTTCATGGTCGCGTGTCGAGCGCGTCGCGATGCGTGACCGGATGATTGTTCCGCCTCGGAATCATGCCGCCTATTCCTCCGCCTTGAAGCGGTAGCCCACGCCGCGGACGGTTTCGATCCGCGAGGCGGTGTCCGGCGCGTCGATCTTGCCGCGCACGCGGCGGATGTAAACGTCGACCACGTTGGTTTGGGGATCGAAGTCGTAGCCCCAGACGTGTTCGAGCAACTGGGTGCGGGAATAGACGCGGCCCGGCGAGCGCATCAGCAACTCCAGCAGGTTGAATTCGCGGCTGGTCAGATCCAACGAGTCGTCGCCGTGTTTCACCTCGCGGGTGATGAGGTTGAGCGTCAGGTCGCCCTGGCGCATCACGCTGAGTTGCTCGCCGGAAGAGCGGCGGCTCACGGCGATGACGCGGGCGATGAGCTCTTCCATGAAGAAGGGTTTCGGCAAGTAGTCGTCCGCTCCGAGGTTGAGGCCTTCGACGCGCTCGTCGAGCCCGCTGCGCGCCGTGAGCAGAATGACGGGAACCGTGTTCTTTTCCTCGCGCAGCGCCCGCAGGATGCTGAGGCCGTCGCGGCCGGGCAGCATGATGTCGAGCAGGACCACGTCGTAGGATTCGCCCGACGCGAGGTCGTATCCCTCGTCGCCGTCGTGGCACGCGTCGACCACGTAGCCCTGTTCCTTGAGCCCCTTCCGCACGAAGGCGGCGATCTTGCGGTCATCTTCCACGATTAATACTTTCATGCCGTCTTGATAGCACGGAACGCGGATGAACCTCCACGGATTTATGATTACAAAACATTCATAAAGCCGCGGGGCGAGTTGTCATTTTCTTCTGTTGCAATTCCGTGTATCAAAGGGAAAGGAACACGATCATGAAGAACCTACTGACGGCATTGGCGATTGGATGCGTCGCGGGCAACACGCTGGCGCAACAAAATGAAATTCTCGCGGTTTCCCCGAGTTCCAGCGCGGCGGGAACAAACGGGCTGATGGTGAGCTTCACGCTTGATTCCGACGCGCCGGCCCCTCCGCCGGCGGGCGTGACGCCCGCGAGCGTGGTGATCGGCGCGCTCGTTGGCGGCTCGGTAACGCACGATAGCCGCTACATCGTGACCGCCGTGTTCGATGTTCCGACCAACGAGGTGTCTGGCGCGAAGGACTGCGTGGTTACGTTTTCCACGCCGAACGGAGAGGTGCCGTTCTCGGCCGTTGGCGGATTCGCGGTGATCGGTGGTGCCGAACCCGCCGTGGGCGGAAGCGTAACCAATCAGCAGCCGGCCGCGGCGTTGTATCCCATCGTCGACACGGCGCAGACCAATTTCTACGACGCCAGCGCGAGCATCAGCGCGCCGGCCACCAACGCGGCGTTTTTCGGGCAGGACGGGCACTACGCGGGCCGTCAACCCAGCTACACGGTCAGCGCCGACGGCCTGACGGTCTACGACGACGTGACGGGGCTCACCTGGACGCGCTCGCACGACTGGAACGATGATGGCGATCTGAATGTGGACGATAAGATGACGCAGGCCGCCGCGGCCGCTTTCGCGGCCACGCTCAACGCGACGAACTTCGGGGGCTATTCCGATTGGCGGTTGCCGAGTACCAAGGAGATCTATTCGCTCATGAACTTCAACGGAACCGATCCCGACCCGACCGCGGAAGATGGATCCGAGCTGACGCCGTTCATCGACGATTCGGTGTTCGAGATTGGCCTTGGCGATGTCGCCGCGGGCGAGCGGATCATCGATTCGCAGTTCGCGGTCACGACTATTTACGTGGACCAAGTCATGAACAACCAAGAAGCCATGTTCGGGCTCAACCTCATCGATGGTCGCATCAAGGGCTATCCCACTCAAACGGGCAAGACCTACTACGCGTATTACTGCCGCGGCAACACCGCCTATGGAATCAACGACTTCGCCGACAACGGCGACGGCACCATCACCGACCACGCCACCGGCTTGATGTGGGCTCAGGCCGACAGCCTCGTCGGGTTCGACTGGGAAAGCGCGCTCGCGTACGCCGAAACGAACGAACTCGCGGGGCATGCCGACTGGCGCCTGCCCAACGCGAAGGAGCTGCAGAGCCTGCTCGACTACACCCGCTCGCCGTCCACCACCGGCTCCGCCGCGATTGATCCGCTTTTCTCCGCCACCCCGATCACCAACATGGCGGGCGAGGCCGACTATCCCTGGTATTGGAGCGGCACCACCCATTTGAAATACACCGGCAGCGCGGCCTCGGGCGTCTACGTCTGCTTCGGGCGCGGCACCGGCTCCATGGACGAAGGCGTCACCATCATCGACGTGCATGGCGCCGGCTGCCAACGCGGCGATCCCAAATCCGGCGACGCGGCCGACTATCCAAACGCTGGAAACGGCCCGCAAGGCGACGTTCAGCGCGTCTTCAACCACGTCCGTCTGGTGCGCGACGCCGAAGGCGCCGCGCCCGATTCGGATGAGGACGGCGTGAGCGACGCGGATGAAATCTTCGCGGGAACCAATCCGGCTGATTCCAACTCCGTCTTCAAGATCGCCCCCGAAGGCCAGATCCTGGGTTGGCCGCGCGTGAATGGCAGAACCTATACGGTCGAAGGCCGCACCAACCTGGTTTCCGGCGAGTGGTTCGATGTCGATTCCACCACATCGAGCAACTTCATGTACTCCACCACCAACGATGCCATCTTCTACCGGGTCAACGTGACCAAGAATAATTAAGCCGCTTCGCCGAAGCGGCCGCGGCGGAATGGCTTGTAGCCGAGGGCCACGACCTCGGAAAACAGCGCGGGGACTTGGTTCATAAATCGGCTGGACTCACCACGCTGACTCCCGGGCGATTGATCACATGCGTGTAAATCATGGTGGTGCTCACATCGGCGTGGCCGAGGAGTTCCTGAACCGTTCGAATATCGCTGCCGGCCTGCAAAAGGTGTGTCGCAAACGAATGGCGCAAGACATGGCAGCTCACGTTTTTCGGGATCTCAATCTTACGAGACGCCGTTTTGACGGCCTTTTGAACCAGATTCTCGCTCACATGATGCCGCATCATCCGCCCCGATCGCGGATCGGTGCTGATCCGCGACGACGCGAAGACATACTGCCACGACCAATCCTTGAGCGAACCACCAAACCTTCGCAACAATCCATCCGAAACAAACACCTCGCCAAAGCCTGCCGCCACATCCTGCTCGTGCTGGATCTTTCGTCCCTTCAGGTGCGCAATCAATTCGTCCTTATAGGCCCGCGGCAACGGGACCACCCGGTTTTTGCCACCCTTTCCCTCATGCACATGAATCAGACTATTGCCCACGTCCACGTTTTGAACCCGCAACCGCACGCACTCCATCAACCGCATACCCGTTCCATACATCAGTCGCGCCATTAAGCCCGAAGTCCCCGACATGACCGAAAAAAGCAAATCCTTCTCGGTTCGCGTCAGCACCACCGGCAACTTACGACTCGCCCGCGCCCGTTTAAACCCATCCAGCACGCCAATATCCATTTCCAGCACTTCACGATAAAGAAAGATCAACGCGTTCAGCGCCTGCGCCTGCGTGGCCGCCGCCACATTCCGCTCCAGCGCCAAATAATTCAGAAAGGTCGGCACATGCCGCGGGGATGACGGTAAATGGCCCTTATTATAGACGAGATAGCGCTCCGCCCAATCCGCGTAGCTCTTCTCCGTGCGAATCGCCATGTTCCGCCGACGAATCACCTCTCTCAGCTTCCGCGACACCGCCGCCGCTTCCGCATCCAACCTACAATCCGCCTTCGAGAGGCTCTTCTCCACCGCTTCCGCCGCGCTTTGGGTTCGCGCCAGCGTAACGTGCTCCGCCCCCAGTTCCTCGCAAAGACTCCCCAGCTCCTCCCAATCAATTGGCGGGCGGTCTGCCGAATCGTCCCTTTCATCCATCAGGATCTCAACCGCTTTCAGCGCTTGACGCAGTTGCCAAAGCTCAAAATCCCCATTTCTGTCTAAAGCCTCGACCCAACGACGGATCAGTTCCTGCGTCACCGCCTTCAAGCGAACC
>JARFRL010000443.1 GCA_029287275.1 Pontiella desulfatans | reverse complement strand
TTTGCCCAGCCCGCCTTCGCGGACGAAAAACTTCAGGCCGTTCCGGTTGAACGGCAGGTGACTCGCGGTCAGCATGATCGATCCGTCGTAGCCGTGGTTCTCGAACACGGTCGACATGAACATGGCCGGCGTCGAGGCCAGCCCGCAATCAAACACGGCGCACCCGCCGCTCTCCAAACCTTGGAACACCGCGGTTTTAATGGCGTTCGAAGAAAGGCGCGAATCGTGCCCGACCGCGACCTTGAGCCCGCTCTTCCCGAGCTTGTTTTCCAACCACTGGGCGAAGGCGCGGCCGATGGTCCGCGCGATGTCGTCCGTTAACGTGACCGGTTCGCCCTCGACGCCCTCGAGCGCCACGCCGCGAACATCACTACCATTTTGAAGTTTGAAATACGCGTTCATGAAAAGAACCCTACACGGAGCCGCCGATTTCACGCTACCTCAAAAACCGCTTTCCTAAACACGCGGCGCGTCAATCGTGGATCGGCCGCAGGCGGAAGCCGTACGTATAGCGTTCTTTGTTCGGCTGATATGACCCGTTGTCGAGCGGCGTCGCGCCCCAGCTGTTGTTTCCACCCACGCCGAGCTGCGCCGCGTCGATGTTGAAGAAGATGACGTCGGAGCGCTTCATCTCGAAGGCATACTTGGCCGCTTCCATCTCCGCGTCGGAGTAGTGGCGCGCGCCGACTCCCACCGGTTGGGCGAGCGTCTCGAAGAGCAGCCCTTCGCCGGAGCCGTTCGTCAGCCGCGCCCAGCGGACGTCGGACTTGTATCCGTTCTCCTGAGGCCTCGAATATTCAATCCACTGCTCGTCCACCGTGCCGCCGAACACACCAATGGTTTCGTAGTCGCGGTCCACGTATGTCGCGGCGGGTCCGCGCCCATACCACGTCAAACGCTCCAGCTCGCCATTCAGCAACCACTTCACGCCGGCGCGGCGCGGGTGACGCTTCTTCTTCTCAAGGGCCGAGAAATCATACGCGACGCTGACGTCCACCGAACCATCGGCGGAGATGAGATATTCGAACGCGGCCTTCGATTGGACGGCGGGAAACTCGACTTCGACGCTCACCTTGACCTCGGAATTGGAAATTTTCTTGGCGCTGAACGCCACGAGCTCGCGGTCGCGCGCCGCGAAGCGCCACGGATTCTCTTCCAGCTTTCCGCCGAGCTTCTTGCCGCGGCGCGTCGCGCCGTTGTCGTTGTCCGTGTAGGGCCGCCAAAGGTCCGGGGCGCTTCCCTCGATCAGCTTGACGCCGTTCCGCTCGTAGGCAACCAACGAACCGGTCTTCTTGCTGAATTTGACCGCGAATCCGTCTCCTTCAACGGTCGCTCCGTTCAACTTCAACGCGCCGCCTTCTCTTTTCGCGGGCGCTTCGAACGCGCCGCTCAGCGCGAACTGGTCCCACGCGATCTCATGCCCCGCCGCGCGCGACGGCGCGGCGTTTTTGGAGCGGAAGCACAGGGTCAGCAGATATTCCGCCTCCGGCCCGCCAAGCGTTGGAAGCTCCAGCTTGATTTCCTTCTCCGACCTCGCCGGAACGTCGAGGTCCACGATGGACCCCCGCGCGAACGGCTCGCCGTTTCGGAGGATTTCCCACTCCCCGAGCGCGACGTCCTGGATGTTCGAAAAGTCGTGCCAGTTGACGATTCTAATTTTTCCGTTGGCGAGATCGACCGGCCGAACATGGATGTTTCGATACACCCATTTGAGCGCGCGCAGGCCCGGGTGTGGCTTCCAATCGGCGCCGATCAATCCATTCATGCAGAAGTTGTCGTCGTGATGATAGGCCTGCTCGTGGAATCCGCCGTACGCGAAGAAATGATCTTTGACCGGCCCCTTGCCGATGTTTCCGCGGAATTCCCGAGGAACGGGTTCCTTAACGCCCTGATCCATCCAGTCCCAGATGAACCCGCCGGAATGCGCCGCGTTTTTATAAATGTTTTCATCCCAATACTCCTTCAGGTTTCCGTTGGAGTTGCCCATCGCGTGGGAATATTCGCAAAGGATCGAGGGGCGTCCGTCCTCCGCGAGCCAATTTTGCGGCGCGTACATGCGCGAGTGGAAATCCCCGATCGATCTGTCGCCGCCTTCGTACTGCACCGGCCGCGACGGATCGCGCTCGCGCGCCCACTCGTAGGCTTTGACGAAGTTGGGGCCGCTACCCGATTCGTTGCCGAGCGACCAAACGACCACGGAAGGATGGTTCTTGTCGCGCTCCACCATGCGGCGCACGCGGTTCAGGTGCGCGTCGAGCCATGCCGGATCGTTGGCCAATGGATTGTCGGCTTTGTTTCCGTAGCCATGGCTTTCGATGTTGGCTTCGTCGACGACGTAAATTCCGTGTTCGTCGCACAGGTCGTACCACAGCGGTTGGTTTGGATAGTGGCATGTTCGCACGGCGTTGATGTTGTTCTCTTTGAAGAGTCGAATATCGCGCAGCATCGTTTCGCGCGTCACGACGTGGCCGAGTTCCGGATGGTGCTCGTGGCGGTTGACGCCTTTGAATTTGATCGGAACGCCGTTGAGATGATAGACGCCGCCGCGGACCTCGGACTCGCGGAACCCGACGCGTTGGGGAATCACCTCGACCACGTCGCCGTCCGCGTTTTTAAGCGTCAGCAGCGCGGTGTGGAGATAAGGATTCTCCGCGGACCACTTCTCCGGATTCGCGAGCTCGCTCCGCGCGCCGGACGCGATCTTCGTTCCGGCCGCGTCGAACAGCGCGATGTCCAACGAACCTTCGCCCACCACCTCGGCGTCCACCTTGAACACGGCGGAGCGGCAGTCGGCGTCTAGCTCGGTCGAGACGTGGAAATCGCGGACGCGGAGGTTCGCGCGGGAGGTGAGATAAACGTCGCGGAAGATTCCGCTGAGCCGCCAGAAATCCTGATCCTCGAGATAGGAACCGTCGCACCAGCGATAGACCTCCACCGCGAGTTGATTCCGGCCCGCCTTCAGCAGGGGCGTGATGTTGAATTCGGCGGGCGTGCGGGCGCCCTGGCTATAGCCCGCCTTCACGCCGTTGACCCAGACGTGGAACGCGGAGTTGACACCGTCGAAATTGAGGAAGGTTTGGCGGTCCGCCCAATCGGCCGGCGTTTCGAACCAGACGCGGTAGGAGCCTACGGGGTTGTCTTCGCGGGGAATGTTCGGCGCGTCTTTGGGGAACGGATAGATGATGTTGCTGTAGAGCGGCTTTCCATGCCCTTGCATCTCCCAGTTGGAGGGGACGGGGATGGTTCCCCACGCCGCGTCCTGGAAGTCGGCCGTGAAAAAATCCGCCGGGCGATCCGCCGGCTTGGCGGACCAGTTGAACCTCCAGTCGCCGTTCAACGACTTGAACCAGGGCGATTTTTCGCGCTCCATCGACACCGCGAGTTCGGGCGTCGGATAGGCGAAAAACGTCGCGCGCGGCTTTTCCACGCCGACCTGAAGAATGGAGGGGTCCTCCCATTCCATTCGGCTTTCGCGCTCGGCCAGCGTTGACGCGGACATGGCCAGCACGGCGCAAAAAAAATGGATTGCCGTTCCTCGTTTCATGAATGTCTCTCCTTGTTTCTAATGTAACGCGTTCAAATCGAGGCGTACAGCTCGCCGAGCTCCGTCAGCGCGCCATCGGCGTCGAACAGGCGCGACGGTTTGAGAGGCGCTTTGTTTCCGGAGAACCACGCGTGGCGCTCGATGAAATCCGTTTTCTCGAGTTAAGGCAGCGCTTCCTCCATGAACTTCAACGCATCGGCCGGGGAATAGTTGTTGGGTTTGTCCGGGCCCGCGTCCCAGTCCGCGACCGCGAACTCGGTGATCCAGATTGGTTTGTCATATAGTCTGCGAATTCGCTCCATTTTCGCAAGAAAATGCTTGGTGTTTTTGCCCATGTAGGAATGAACGGTGATGAAATCGACGCGGTAGCCGCGGCGACGAACCTCGTCCATGAAAGCGGGTCATCCATTCGCCAGTCGGGATGCGCGCCCGCGGGACCGCCCAGACGAAGCCCCGACTCCATCAAGAACGGCCAAAGCTCGATCGCTTTCTCGACGGAGATGTTCGCCTGCTTTCGCCGGTCGGGCTCGTTGAAATCCCACAGCGTTTTATGGCCCGCGCCCTTGATGGCGCTCATCTTCTCCTCGTCGCCAACAACCTATCCCTTACACAGGGCCCTTTTTTCCGATATCCCGCCCCTGAAGGACGGCGACCCCGATTTCGTCAACCCGGGCGGAACGCGGCCGCGGGATTACGCGCCTCGAAACGCGCTTCTTGTTCGCGACAGAGGCATCCCTATTCCCAAGTTGGAGGGAGACGTAAAAGGAGTGGCCATGGGACTCGACGTGCAGGAAGACTTTTTTGGAAACCCTATAATTGGATTGCCAGATCACGGGGCCATTGCGACCATGCTCTGAAGCGGGAAACGAATCATGAGGAGCGAACGATGAAGGTAAAGAGTTTGAGTATGCTTGCAGTTTTACTGCTGCAAGCGGGGCTCTCTTTGGCGGAGAAACCCAACATCATCATTATTTACGGCGACGACATTGGTTATGGTGATTTCAGTTGCTACGGCGGAACCGGCGTTCAAACCCCGAACGTCGACAAACTGGCTCAGGGAGGCCTGCGATTCCTTTCCGGATACTGCGCGGCGGCGACCTGCACGCCATCGCGCTATTCTCTGCTGACCGGCGAATACGCGTTTCGCAACAACAAGGCGAAGATCCTTCCCGGAAACGCGCCGCTCATCATCGATCCCGCGCGCCCGACCATCGCTGCGTTCCTTCGCGACAACGGCTATTCCACGGCGCTGGTCGGGAAATGGCATCTCGGGCTCGGCGCGGCGGATGAACCGCTCGACTGGAACGGACTGATCAAGCCCGGACCCAAGGAAGTTGGATTTGATTATTCCTTCAACATGGCCGCCACGGCCGACCGCGTGCCTTCGGTCTACATTGAAAACGGAAGAATCGTGGGGCTCGATTCCTCCGACCCGGTACGGGTTGATTATAAAAAAATCGTCGGAAACGAACCGACCGGCATCTCCCATCCGCAACTGCTAAGCGTGCAGGCCGACACGCAACACTCCGGAACCATCGTCAATGGAATCAGCCGAATCGGATTCATGACCGGCGGAAACACCGCCCGCTTCCGAGATGAGGACATGGCCGACACGTATCTCAACAAAGCCATTGAGTTCATCAACAAGCGAAATGAAAAACCATTCTTCCTCTACTACGCCCCCAACGAATGCCATGTGCCCCGCGTCATCCATAAGCGCTTTCAAGGCTCCAGTAGCCTGGGACCGCGCGGCGACGCGCTCGCCGCGTTCGACTGGTGCGTCGGCCGTCTGATCAAAGAACTGAAGGCGACGGGCGAATACGGAAACACGCTTATTATTCTGTCCTCCGACAACGGTCCCGTGCTCTTCGACGGCTATTGGGACGGCGCCGCCGAAAAAAATGGAGCCCACCAACCGGGCGGTCCATGGCGGGGAGGAAAATACAGTCGCTGGGAAGGCGGAACCCGCATGCCGTTCATCGTCTCGTGGCCCGAAAGGATCAAGCCGGGGATTTCCGAGGCGCTGATCAGCCAGGTCGATCTATACGCGTCGTTCGCGGAATTGATCGAACAGCCGATGCCCGCGAACGCCGGCGCCGACAGCGAAAACATGTTGCCCGCGCTCTTGGGAGAATCGGCGGAAGGGCGCGAATTCATCATTGAAGAAGCCCTTGGCCAGATCGCCGCGCGAAAAGGGAACTGGAAATATATTCCGCCCGGAAGCATGACTGAGCGCGGCGGAATCAAAGATTGGAACAAGACCGCGGTGAAAGAGCCCGGCTGGTTGTTCAACTTATCCGAAGACCCCGGCGAAACAACCAACATCGCGGCCCGGCACCCCGAAAAGGTGACGGAGATGAAGCGGATCATTTCATCCGTCGCTCCCGAGAAAGCGGTTGGCCGAAAGCAACTCGACAAAAACCAACTTGGTCTCTGAAAAACCGCACCCTAATGAACAACCCATGAAGTCTCTATTACAAGCGATCCTCATTTGCGACCGCCGCGCCTAAACCTCCCAACGTGGTGCTGATCGTCTGAGACGACCTCAAATCGTGGTACGAGCACGGCAAGCTGCCGCGCGACATGAAAAACAACTAAACGCGTCGACTCACTTCTTCATGCTCGCGATCGCCTCGGCTTCGGACGCGGCGTCGTATTCGGGATTGGGCTCCATCGGAATCGGCGCGTTCACGGCGGCGCGCCACGCCTTCATCTCCCGATGCATCTCGGCGGTCGTCTTCGCGTGGATGCCCGCGAGGTTGATCCGTTCGGCGGGATCGCCCCGCAGATCATAGAGCTCCAACGCGCCGTCCTCGAAATACTCGTGCAACTTCCAATTCCCCTTGCGGGCGATCGTGCCGGGCCGCGCGCGAAACAGCGGATCGCGGGCGTCATCCTTCCACCCCTCGTA
>JARFRL010000165.1 GCA_029287275.1 Pontiella desulfatans | reverse complement strand
CCGTCCGGCGGGTGCGTGCCGAAAGAACATCTCAACGTTCCGCTCGACTACGAATCGCTCAACGAACTCGGCGCGATCATGGGATCCGGCGGCCTGATCGTCATGGACGAAGAGAGCTGCATGGTCGACGTCGCGCGGTTTTTCTTGGAGTTCGTTCAGGAGGAATCGTGCGGGAAATGCACACCGTGCCGGGTGGGAACGAAACGGTTGCTCGAAATCCTCGAACGCATCTGCGACGGAAAGGGAAAAGAGGGCGACATCGAACGGCTGATCTCCCTCGGCGAGCAGATCAAGGAAACCGCGTTGTGCGGTCTGGGGAAAACCGCGGCCAATCCGGTGCTCTCGACGATACGGCACTTCCGCGAGGAATATGAAGAGCACATTCGCGAGCACAAGTGCCGCGCCGGCGTCTGCGCCGGGCTGGTGCGCGCGCCGTGCCAAAGCGCCTGTCCGGCCTCGGTCGACGTGCCCGGCTTCGTTTCGCTCGTGGGCGAAAAGCGCTACGCCGACGCGCTCAAGCTGCACCGCGAGCGCAACCCCTTCGCGGCTGCCTGCGCGCGCATCTGCTTCCACGCCTGCGAGGAACATTGCCGCCGCTCGTCGCTCGACAGCTCGCTCTCCATCCGCGGCGTGAAGCGCTTCATGGTGGAGCAGGAGATGATCATTCAGGTTCCCGACCGCAAGGAGAACGCCAAAAACGCCGCCAAAAAAATCGCGATCATCGGCGCGGGTCCGGCGGGTCTATCGTGCGCGTATTTCCTGGCTCGGCTGGGCTACAAACCCAACGTGTTCGAAGCCGCGGCGCGGCCGGGCGGCATGATGGCCCAAACCATTCCGGCCTATCGTCTGCCCCGCGAGATTCTCGCCCGCGAGGTCCGCATGATCGAGCGCCTCGGCGTCGACATCCAGTGCGATCAGGCGCTGGGCAAGGACTTCACGCTGCGGAGCTTGAAGGAGGAGGGCTACGAAGCGGTGTTCCTCGCGGTGGGCGCGCCGGAC
Organism: Pontiella desulfatans; assembly: GCA_029287275.1. GTDB lineage: Bacteria > Verrucomicrobiota > Kiritimatiellia > Kiritimatiellales > Pontiellaceae > Pontiella > Pontiella desulfatans_A. The sequence goes on along the minus strand of JARFRL010000165.1, from coordinate 1,603 downwards.
GGCCTCAAGCTCGGTTTGCCCGGCGAGGACGCGGAGGGGGTTTACGAAGCGATGAGCTTCCTGCGGGAATACAACATCCGCGGTTCCGTTCCCGTGGGCCGGAACGTCGTGATCATCGGCGGCGGAAACGCGGCGATCGACGCCGCCCGCACCGCGGCTCGGTTGGACGCGGAATCCGTGACGGTTCTCTATCGCCGCACCCGCGAGCAGATGCCGGCTTATGAAGAGGAGATCGAGGAGGCCGAAGCGGAAGGCGTTAAACTACAAATGCTTACCTCGCCGGAAGAGATCCTCGTCGAGGAAGGAAAAGTCGTTGGCGTTCGTTGCAAGCCGATGGAGCTCGGCGCGTTCGACCGCTCCGGTCGCCGCCGGCCCATCGGAGGCGAGGACGACGATTTCATCGTCCCGTGCGATCAAGTCATCGCGGCCATCGGCCAAAGCGTCGACCTGCCCGCGCTGACCGAGGGCGTCGCGCTCAACGTTCAGCGCAACGGCTACGTCGCGACCGACGCGCTCAGCAAAGGAACGTCCGAGGACTGGATCTTCGCCGGTGGTGATGTCGCGACCGGGCCCGCGTCCGTCATCGACGCGGTGGCCGACGGCGAAAAAGCCGCCGCGGGGATCGACCAGTTCCTGACCGGTAAAGACCACGCCTTTTGGCGTGAGGAGAAGAAAAACGACACCTTCTTCGATCCCGACGCGGATCCCGTTTCCTATGAACGCGAGAAGCAGCCCCTCATTCCCGTGGAACGACGGCGCGGTAACTTCGACGAGGTCGAGCAACCGTGGGACGAAGCCACGGCCACGCGACAGGCGAAGCGGTGCCTGCGGTGCGACTATCGCGAGGAAGTTCACACTTGGTAGCGGGATTTAACGAGGATTGAAAAATGATTGAGATCACCATCGATAGAAAGCCGTACGCGGTTGAAGAGGGCACCACCGTTCTGGAAGCCTGCAAGCAGGCGGGCGTCAACATTCCAACGCTCTGCTATCTCGAAAAGATTCAGGCCATCGGCGCGTGCCGCGTGTGTCTCGTCGAGATCGAAGGCGTGAAGGACCTCGTCGCGTCCTGCGTGATGCCGGTTTCGGACGAGATGAAAATCCACACCAACAACCGCCGCGTGCGCGAGGCGCGTAAGCTGGTGGTGGAGTTGCTGTTGTCCGAACACGAGGGCGACTGCCAGGTCTGCGATCGAAACGAGGACTGCGAGTTGCAGACCATCGCCCGCGATCTCGGCATTCGCGTGTTGCGATACGAAGGCGAAAAAGCGTCGCGCCGCCAGGACGAAAGCACCATTGGGTTGGTTCGCGACAGCGCGAAGTGCGTTTCCTGCCGCCGATGCGTCACGGTATGCACCGTCACGCAAAGCGTTTCCGCGTTGTTTCCGCAAAGCCGCGGTTTCAAAACCACGATCGGTCCGGCCTTTGGAAAAGGGCTCGATACCGTCACCTGCGTGCAGTGCGGCCAATGCTCCGCCGTTTGTCCGGTCGGCGCGATTTCCGAGCGCGACCAGACCGCGGAGGTATGGAAGGCGTTGGACGATCCGAACTTAACCGTCGTCGTCCAAACCGCGCCGGCCATCCGCGCCGCGCTCGGCGAATG
>JARFRL010000161.1 GCA_029287275.1 Pontiella desulfatans | reverse complement strand
GCGCGTGCGCGCCTGATCGAGCGTCTTGTGCGCCTCGCGGCCTTTGTCGCGGACCGTCACGAGCACGTCGCCGTTGGCGGCGCGGATCTGGAGCGTCAACTCGTAGCGCACGAACACGAGGCCTTGCTCGCGCTCGCCGGTGTCGGTCACGTCGACCTTCCCGATCAGTTCCAGCACGGCGGGCTCGCCCACGATGAATCCGTAGCCGGTGACGAATTCCTGCAGCGTGGCGGTCATGCGTTTTTCATCGTCGCCGTCGACATCCACCATCACCTTGATTTGTTTGGCGGTGGTGATCAGCTCGTCGCGCAGCTTGTTCATGGAATAACTCGGCGTGGAGCCGGGCACGGAGCGCGGATGAATGACCTTGAGTTGGCGCAGCAGGCCGTCGGCCTCGATGGCGTGGCGATAGGCCGCGCGAAGCGTCGCGTATTTCTTCAGGACGTCGTCCGCGTTCGCGGCGTTCGCGAGCAGATAGTTGACGCGGGAGGTCCGTTCGTCGATCTTGCCGCGGTAGATCTCGGCGGTGGTGCTTCGCTCGAGGTAGGCGACCGCGTGGTAGCGCCCCAAATCGTCTTTCCAGGCCTCGGCGTTTTGGATGTTGTAGAGCGTTTGCGAGGAGAGAATGTTGACGTCGGAGGTGAAGTCGGTCGTGCGCGAGAAGGAATCGAGCGTTTCGACGCTCTGGTCGAGCAGCCGCTCGTCGGACTCGATGCGGGATTCGAAGATCCGCGACAGCTTGGCCGCGGCGGAGTTTTCCGCGGCTTGGCGCGTGTCGCCTTCGCCCACCGCGACGAGATAGCGATCCTCCGGGTACGCGCTTTTGGGGTTGTCCACCCAGTCGGGTTTTCCGCCCGTGAGCGACGTGCAGCCCGCGAGCGCGACCAGCGCCAGCATTAATCCGGTTTTCCAGCGGTTCATGGTTCGACTCCCTTAATTCAGATACGAGGATTCCAGCACGTTGAGCCGTCCGGCCGCGACGAAAAGTCCGGCGCGTTCGTCGGCGCGCAACAGGCTTCCGTTGGCGTTGTAATATTCCACGCGCACGTCATACGCGCCTTCCTTCAGGTGAAGCTCCTTGATGGAGGCCTCCGCGGGAAAGAAGCGCGACACGCGCAGGTCGGCGTTTTCGGTTTGATTGATCGCGAGGGTGGTCGCGAAGCGGGTGAGGAACGCCATGCCGCCGTCCATGTTCTCGGTCATCTTCGCGGTGGCCTGTTCCGCGGCGAGGCCTTTCACCACGGCGCGCGTCAGCGTCTTCATGTAGATGATCGGTTTTTTCACGCCGAAGGCTTCGATCGCGGCGTTCTCCAGGCTTTCGAGGCGTTCGAGCCGCCGGGGGGCCGCGCCGCTCACGACGACTTGGACGCGCGCCACCTGGGAGGGCCGCTTTTCCATGCGCGGCAGCTGAAACTTGAAGTTGTATCCCGGCGCGATGCCGTACCACGGAATCACGCTCAGACCGGACAGGTTCTGTTTGCCGAGATAGTTCTCCGACGTGCCCGCGAGCACGATCACGTTTTCCTCGGTGTAGACCTGAAAGCCGCTCGCCTTCTTGTCCGGCGCGACGCCGGTGAACGCGATCACGTTGAGCCGCGCGGTGGGCGGCGCGATCCGCTTGGTCGACGCGGAGAAGTCGGGTTTTGGAAAGGGGTAGATGTCGGGCTGCAACTTCCAGCCCCGGTCGATCTTCTCGAGGTCGATTCGAACGTCGTCCCACTTGAACTCGTTTCGGTAGAGCAGCACGCCGAGGTAGCGTCCCAACGCGGATTCCTGAAAATAGTTTTTGCCGGGCTGGAAGTCCTCGTGGGCCTCTTCGGCCTCGTTCAGCTTGCGCGCCTCCTTGGCGTGCTTGCTTTCGAGTTGAACGAGCTTGTTGTTGATGCGGCGCACCTCGACGAACGCGGAGTCGTTCTTTCCGAGCGCGAGATAGTTGAGCGCCTTGAACGCGTTGAGGTAGACGTCCTCGTAATCCTCGCCGGCGTACGCGAGCGCGTTGTCGTTCAGGATCAGCGACGACGCGGAGCGGGTGAGGCTTTTGGTGAAGTTTTCCTCGATGGCGCGCTCGGCCTTTTCGAGAAACTCGTTGCTCTTCTCGTATTCGCCGTTCCAGTGGTGGAGCATGCCGACGTCGAGGTAGTAGACGACGCGGTCTTTATAGGTGTAGGCGGTCTCCTTGGCGCTTTCGATCTGGCTGATGGCCGCGGCGTAGTCGCCCTGGGCCAGCAGGCGTTCGGCGCCCGCGTACTGGCTTTTGTCGGTGCGCGTGCTCGCGCAACCGGACAGCAGCGCGAGCGCGAGCGCGATCGGGAGGAGCGTGGTTTTGGTGAAGGAGAGGCGCATTGGATTTCGGAACGCGCCGCGCGAGGCGCCGCGTTCCAAATTTCCCGTTACCACTTGGCGGAGCGTTTCTTGACGTACTTCTTGATCTTCTTGTCGCCCATCCACACCTTCTCGTTGGTCTCCAGGTGCACCATTTCCATGTTGACCTGGTAGAATTTGACGGACTCCTTGCCTTCTTGGTCGATGATGGTTTTGATGCCGCCCTGCAGCATGTAGTCGGCGCCGGTTTCGGCGGCGATGCGTTTCTGGGTTTCCTCGCGCGACCAGGTTTGCTGCTCCTTGCGCTCCTCGCGCAGCTCGCCGCGCTCGACCTTGTTCGCGACGAAGGTGACGCGGCCGTTGTTGATCAGCTCGCGCTCAAGGTCTTTGGTGAAGGTTTCGGTTTCAATGTGCTCGGAGCTCAGGTTGCGGATCGTGCCGACGATGACGACGGGCTTCTTGCCGTTTTTGGAGGTGTATTCCTCGATCCACGGGCGGGTCGCGATGTCGGCGATCATTTCCTTGGAAACCAGTTGCGAGTCGGTGTCGTTCCAGCGGCCGGACAGATCGATGGTCTCGTCGACCGCGACGCGTTTGACTTTGGTTTTGCATCCGGTCAGGGCCACGATGGAAACGAGGGCCAGAGTGATCAGCGTTTGACTTCTTTTCATGACGTTCTCTCCTAGGGTTGCTTGATCCAAAAAACTCGACGAAAAGAATATCGTTCGCGCCGCGCGAGGTCAATCGCTCGCGGTTTATTTGAGCAACTCGCCCACGATCGCGTCGAACTCCGGATCGCGAATGAGCAAGGTGATCTTGTCGGTGCTCAGCAGTTGGCGCGCCTGCAGGCTTTCCAGGCTGATCTGGATTTTTTCGTTGCCGCCGAACCGCGCGAGCTTCTCGCACAGCGCGCTTTTTTTCTCGGTGCCGGAAAGGATGCCTAGATCTTTGAGTTCGTTGAGCGTTTCCTGGTCGTTGAAGAAGGCTTGCAGGGAGGCGTTCGCCTCGACGCGCGCGGCGTCGCCGCTCATCACGTCTTTCGCGAACTCCTTGTCGTGGAGAAGTTGCTGGGTGGAATCGGCGGCGATCACGTTTTCGAGATGCCGCATGCCTTTGGCCGGATCGCTCACGACGCGGGCGGTGGCGGCGGCTTGCGATTCGCGTCCGTCGCGGGCGAGGACCACGTTCACTGATTCATACACGGCGCGCCGGGCGGAGCCGGCGAATGTGGAGCGGTTGGCGCCGGGGATGGAGTGGCCGGTCGTTCCGACGAGAAAGACGTCGCCGAGCCAGAAGAGGAAGACCGCCGAGAACAGGCCGATTCCGAGGTTGATGGCCGCGCCGCCGAGGCGGCTGCGCAGGGGCAGGCGAAAATCCTCTTTCTCTTCTTTGTCGCGGTGGTCGTCGCGGATGTTCGTCATGACGACGTGAAAAATGAAGGTGATGAACACGAAGGTCAGGCCCGCGAGCACGGGGATGGTCACGATGCGCGGGCGATGGGCGATCTCGCCGAGCCAGAAGCCGAGATAGCGGCCGGCCAGATAGGCGAAGCCGTAGGCGAGCACCACGCGGGCGACGCCCAGCAGCGAGAGTAGAAAGCCTTTGTGCCAACCCGCCAGTAGAAAAAAGAGCAGAACGATCAGCGCGGTGATATCGATTACGATGTGCATGCAAAAACCCCGATTAGTTACGTTGGAAAGATAGTTTGTTAAGGTACGCTCAGAAAGCCTAAAATGGGCGCTTCTATTTTAATTAACGGGCGGTTCGTCCAGCTACCAAGAGGTTTTCATGGAGTTTTCCTACGCGGCGGAATTGAAGAAGCGGTTCACGTGCTACGGCCATTTTTACGAGTTGCTGTTGATGAACGGCGAGACGGCGAAATGCCGAAGCGTGCTTGAAATCGTCGACGCGACGGTTCCGCGGGACGATCTCGCGGCCATCGCGGAAATGACGCCCGACGTGGTGGTGATCATGATGAATCCGGGCTCGTCGCGGCCGAAGGTCGAGGGTCACGTCGACGAGCGGATCGACTATCCGCGGGCGAACCCCGCCGCGCGAAAACAGCTGGTGCTCACGCAGCCGGACAACACGCAGTATCAGGTGATGCGCGTCGCGGTCGAGAAAAACTGGAGCCACGTGCGGGTGCTCAATCTTTCCGATCTGCGCGATCCGAAGTCCGGCGGTTTCATCCAGAAGGTCGCGGCGTTGAGCGGGGTGATGGGCGGCCATTCGCACAGCATGTTCCGACCGGAACGAACCGCCGAGCTGGAACGTTCATTGCGCCGGAAAACGCGAACGCCCATTCTTTTAGGCTGGGGGCAGAACCCCGAGCTGCTGCCGCTCGTTGAACAATGTTTGGAGCGGATCGCGGGCGAGCCGACCGTCACCGTGCCGTCCGACGTTCACCCGCTGCTGAACGCCCATCCGAGCCCGATGTTGCAAAAGAAAAAGATCGAATGGTTGGAGACGATTCTCAAGGCCGTGGATGGTTGATCATTTTATAGGCCCTTTTAGGCTCGCGAAGTTCGGCCGCGTTCTGTAGTTGATTGAAGAACAATCAAGAACGCCAAGAATCGAGGAGATTCGCATGTTTAAATATCTGATGTTGTTCGCTCTGCTTTGCTGCGCGGGTTGCCAAACCACGACCCCGACCATCGAACCGATCGATAGTCCGCGGGCCCCGATCGCGACGAATAACGAAAAACTGCTGTTGCGGGTCGAATCCTTGGTCGGCACCTACGACGTCGACGTTCAGCGCGCGGTGCTCAGGGGGGCCGATAGAACCAACAAGGATCAGTGGGCCATCGCGGCCGCCAGCCGTGTTTCCGGCTATCCCAACGCCTGGCGAACCTCGGATGATTTCCCGGATCCCGCGAGCGCCGCGTTGAAGGGAACGTACGCGCTCGACGGCGAGAACATTGAAATCAGTTTGGATCCGGGCGCGCGCGTGATCGCGAAGGTGCTTCCGGAATCCCGCAACACCGCCCGCGTCGTCGGGGTCTTCGTTCACGTGGTGGAATCGCCAACCGGCCCGCGGGTTTTCGATATGCCTTTCGACATTAAATGCGTGGTCGGCGAAGTGGTCGTCGCGCACGACCGGATGGCGAACGAACCGCCGCCGTCCGTCCCGGAGCAGCCCCCCGCGTCTTGACGCGCCGCGGACGAAAAACGGAAATCCTAATTCCTTGCCAACGATTCGCGGCCGTTTATAGTTCGCGGTCATTCGCGTTGTGAACCACGTGTAACCCAAATCCGGAGGACTTAAATGGAAACGAACGCCACGCAACTCGCCGAGACATCCGTCGCCGAAACGCCCACCATGATCGAGAACATTCAAGCCATGGGCGTGGAATATGGATTCAAGATCATCGGCGCGCTCGTCATTTTCATCGTGGGCATGTGGCTGGCCAAGCTGCTCACGAAAATCATCGTCAAACTCATGACCCGCCACAAGGTGGATCAAACGCTGATCGGATTCGTTTCCGGCATGGCGAAAGTCGCGCTGCAGGTGTGCGTCATCATCGCGGCCTTGGAAGCGCTGAGCTTCAAAACCACCTCGTTGATCGCCGTGTTCGGCGCGGCCGGCCTGGCCGTGGGCCTCGCGCTGCAGGGCTCGCTTTCGAACTTCGCCGCCGGCGTGCTGATGATCATCTTCAAACCGGTGTCCGTGGGCGACGTGGTCGAGGCGGGCGGCGCGCTCGGAACCGTGCGCGATATCGGCATTCTCACGACGCACATCGACACGCTCGACAACCGTAAAACCATCGTGCCGAACGCCAAGCTGATGTCGGACAACATCGTGAACTACACCGCCAACGACACCCGCCGCGTCGACATCACCGCGGGCATCAGCTACGGCGACGACATCGACAAAGCGCGCGCCGCGATTGAATCAGTGCTCGGCGAGTTCAAGCAGATTCTGTCCTCGCCCGCTCCCGACATTCTCGTTTCGGAAATGGCCGACAGCAGCGTCAACTTCGCGGTGCGCCCGTGGTGCGCCCCGAAAGACTATTGGGCCGTCTATTTCGGCGTCACCGAGGGCATCAAGAAAAAGTTCGACGAGATGGACATCACCATTCCATTCCCGCAGCGCGACGTGCACATCCACGAACACAAGGAAGGCTAGCCCTCCATGTTCGAAAAGGTGGACGACGTCGATTGGGCGAACTGGAATCCCGTCACGGTCGCGACGCTCATGTTCGTGATCAAGGACGGGAAAATCCTGCTGATTCACAAGAAGCGCGGATTTGGAAAGGGCAAGATCAACGGGCCGGGCGGCAAGCTCGAGCCCGGCGAAACGCCCGAGGAATGCGCGGTTCGCGAAACCCGGGAAGAGCTTCTCATCACGCCTTTGGGCGTGAAGTTCGCCGGCTTGCTCCATTTCCAGTTCACCGACGGAAACTCCATTCATGGTTACGTCTACACCGCGACCGACTTCGAGGGCGAGCCGACGGAAACCGACGAGGCCGCGCCGATTTGGTGCTCGATCGACGACCTGCCCTTCGAGCGCATGTGGGCCGACGACTCCACCTGGTTCCCTTACCTGCTTGAAGGCCGCGGATTTTCCGGCCGCTACGTGTTCGACGACGACCGGATGCTCGACGCGGTGCTGGAGCTCGATTAATCGCGGCGATTTCTTAAATCCGCGTAAGAGTTTGTCGCGGCGTCCGTGTTCAGGTTTAATCGCGTCATGGAAACGAAAGAATCACAAGAGGGTTTAACGGCCTATCAAACCCGCGAGAGTCTGCTCCTGCGCCTCAAGGACGGGGAGGACGGCGCCGCCTGGAGCGAGTTCCACGAACTCTACGGCCGGCTGATTTTCGGCTATTCGCTGCACTACGCCATCAGCTACGCCGAGGCCGAGGACATCGTGCAGGAAGTCTGCGTCAAGGTGTTCCGGCAGATCATTCGGTTCGACTACTCGCCGGAAAAAGGGCGCTTCCGCGGGTGGCTCAAGACCATCACGCGCAACGCGGTGATCGACCACCTGCGCCGGACGCGCTCCCGCCAAAAAGTCTCGACGGAATACCGCCTCCAACTGGAGAGCGAGTTGGAGGAGGAATCCTCGAAGGACGAGGCGGTTTGGCGGTTGGAATGGGAGAAGGCGATCTATGAAACCGCGTTGGAGCGGGTGAAGGAACGGATCGGCCCCGAAACGTTTCTGATTTTCAAAAAATACGTGCTGGACGATCAATCGGCCGCGGACGTGGCCGACGAGACCACGCTCGACGCGAACGCCATCTACGCGGTGAAGCATCGGGTGTTGAGGTACATCCGCCAGGAAGTGGCGAAGATACTCGACGAGGAATGAGGAGTGGAAATGAGCGACGCGGGCCGGAAAATAAACCTTTCAGACGATCAGATCATCGAGCGCTTGCGCGACGCCGCGGAAGCCGAGGGCGTCTTCGCCGCGACCCGCGCGTGGAGCCTGGAAAAAACGCGCCTTTCCATTCAGTCGCGCGGCGACTATTTCGAGCGCGACGCCATCGTCGTTTTCGAGCTCGACGGCGCGGAGGCGCTGCGCGTGAACGTCGGGAGCTTGCCCGTCACGATCGGCCGCGGCGAGAAGGCGGATCTCCGGTTGGATCAAGAAGGCGTGTCGCGGCTGCATTGCCGCCTCGAGGCGGTGGGCAACCTCGTTCGCCTGTGCGACGCCGGCTCCAAAAACGGAACGTCGCTCAACGGAAAGCCGATCGACTACGAGGATTTGCGCGCGGGCGACGTGGTTCAACTTGGCCGCGTTTCTTTGCGTGTCAAGCGGGCGTGAATTCCCTAGGCTCTTTCCATGTTTGATCGCCTAAATCCGGATGAAGACGACTGGGACGCCACACTGAGCCTCTGGTTGGAGAACATCCCGGCGGACGGCACCTCCGAGGATTCGATCCGCGCCGCGCGGGAAACCTTCCCCTCCATCGAGAACACCCGCCCGCGCGCCCGCTCCCTGCGGTCCGCGGGGGACCAAACGCCCGATTTCACGCTGGGGGAGAAGCTCGGCTCGGGGGGCATGGGCGTGGTGTACGCCGCCAACCAGACCGCCTTCGACCGACCGGTCGCGATCAAAATGGTCAAACCCGGCCGCGGAAATTCCGCGGCCGCGGCCGACGCCCTGATAACCGAGGCGGTCGTGACCGGCAAACTCGAACACCCGAACGTGGTGCCGGTTTACGACCTTGGCGTCAACGCGGACGGCGAGCTGTTCTACGCCATGAAAGAGGTGAAAGGCGTGCCGTGGGCGCGGTTGATGGCGAACAAGACGACCGATGAAAACCTCGAGATCCTTTCGCGCGTCGCCGACACGATCTCCTTCGCCCATTCCCGCGGCGTGCTGCACCGCGATCTGAAACCTCAAAACATCATGCTCGGCGAGTTCGGCGAGGTGATGGTGATGGACTGGGGCGCCTCGCTGTCGTTGGACACCGATCCCGAGAACGTCGGGTTTTGCGGAACCCCCGCCTACATGCCGCCCGAGATGGCCCGCGGCGACGCGAACCGGCTGGGCGTGACGAGCGATGTGTATCTGCTGGGCGCCATGCTCTACCAGATCCTCGCCGGCCATCCGCCGCGGCGGGAAAAAGATCCGACGCTCTGCCTCAACCTCGCCTCGGAAAATCACGTCGAACCGATCGAGAGCGAGGACGAGCTCGCGCGGATCGCGCTCAAGGCGATGGCCGCCTCGCCCGCCGACCGGTTCCCGACCGCGCGGGAATTCCAGCAAGCGATCCGCGCCTACCGCTCGCATTCCGAAAGCCTGACGTTGACGCGCAACGCCAAGGCGAACCTGGCGCGGGCGAAGGCGACGGTGGACTACGAGCTGTTCAGCCGCGCCATACACGGTTTTCGCGAGGCGTTGGATCTTTGGCCGGAGAATTCCGACGCGGAAGCGCTTCGCCTGGCCGCCGCGCTCGAATACGCCCGCGGCGCGTTCGGCAACAACGATCTCGAGCTCGCGCTCTCCTTGCTGGAAAACAACGTTCCCGCGCACCGCGAATTGAGCGCGCTCGTCGCGCGGGCCCTCCACGAGCGCGACGCGCGCGAACGGAGAAGCCGCTGGCTGCTCTTTTCCGTTCGACTGCTCGGGCTGGCGCTGCTGCTGTTTTTCATCGTGGCGTTCGTCTGGATCCGTTCCGAACAGCGACGGACCGCCGCGGAACATCAGCGCAGCCTCGTCAACCTGATCGCCGCCAGCTACGGCGAGCGGAACTACGAGGCGACCGTCGCCGCGTTCTGGGAGCTCCACGATGAATACGGCATGGACGTGCTGGATCAGGGCGCGTTGCTCGACGTCCGCGTCGCCGCCGCGATGAATCCATGGCGCGGCGCGGTCGATTCCAAAACGCGCGACGCGCTCGGCATCCTGCCCGCCGCGGAAGCGGATTGTGTTTGGGTCGTCGGTCGGCGCGCGATGAAAAAAATACGGATGGAACCCGACGCGGGTTACGCGCCCGAAACCCGCGTCGCCATCCACGATTTCACGTTCGGCAAACGGCGGCCTCCCGGCCGCGCGCTCGAGACCGTTGATTTGCCCTTTGAATTGGCCAGCGCCGCGGCGACGCATGAAAGCGCCGATGGAACGCTATGGGCGGGGAGCGGCTCCACGGTCTATCGGAAAGACGGCGCGGAATGGATTCCGATTCTTGATGTGAGCCGGTTGGATATTCCGGCGCTCCCTGCCGATTTCGAGCGCGAAAGGGCGAACGATGAGGCGTCTCGGGAGTGGATGATGGCGCGTGGACGCGCTCTTCCCATCTCGGGAATCCTGCTTAACCGCGCCCAAGATCGCGCCGCCGTGGTGCTGGGGGGCGGGGCGATCTGCTGGGTCGATACGCGCGCGAAAAAATGTCTGGGTTGGTATTTCGTGGACATGGAAACGCACCTGAAGGCGAAAACGTTGGCGGGGAAGCCGAAGTTGGAGTTTTCGCCCGACGAAAAATGGTTGCTGTTTCGCGAGGCTTCCGCCGGGGTGTTCGTGTTTGCTTTCGAACTGCCGGATTTCATCCGCGGAGGCTTTTATTACGGACGCGATACCGCGATCCGCGACGTCGGGTTCGCCAACAACAACATGTTCTTCGGGTTGAACGACATGTGGGGAACGGTTTTCGCCCCGAGCAAGGCGAGTTTCGCGCGTTATCGGGGCGTGTTCGATTCCGGACAACCCAGCCATTGGGGACCGGAGTTGCACGCGACGCGCGCCGCGCCGGTGCGCGGCTGGACGATGGCGACGCTGAACGCCGAAACCCTCGAGTGCGCCATTATCGCTTCGGACAACACCCTGTTCGCCGGGTCAACGCGCGACAAGCGGGGTCACGACCTGCTCACGAAAATCGTTGCCAGAGGCTGGGTCGATTGCTCGCTACCTAAAGCGGGGTTGTTCTGCGCCCTCGACGACTCCGGTCGCTTGCACGCCTATTCAACGCACCGGTTCGCCACGCGATCCCTGGCTTTGGAAAAATGGTGCTTGGGCGTCTGCGCGGGGGGCGAGGCGGGCACCTTTTTCGCTTTGATGAAGCAGGATGGCGAGAAAAACGTGGTTTTGAAAATCCGCGGCGCGGGAGCCCAAGTGCCCGCGGTCGAGGTGTTGGTGAAGGAGACGGACGCGACAAAAATACTTTGCGATCCTTCCGGGCGGTATTTGGCGACGTTGGTTCCAAGCGGAACCCGCGTGTATGACGCGCGAACCGGGCGTGAAATCGTGTTTTTGCCGCGGCTGAGGGTTGAAGATCCTCCCCTGAAGTTCGATGACCGCGGAGAGTACTTGCTCGTGGGCGGGGACTGGAGTCATTGGCTGCATGTTTACCGAACCGCCGACTGGAAAACGCTCGTGGCCGAAAACCGAAAGAGTTATCGCGACGTGGTGGCGCCCGCCGGTGTCGATGGACCGACTCGCTTGCTGGTTGCTCGGGGTTACGCGCTCGAAGCCAGCGCCATGGCCGCGGAGCGGTTGGATCCGACCAATCACCTTTGGTCGACCGTTTTCCCTTCGTCCATCCGTTTCCTCGTACCGTTTTCCGATAAGGCGACGGGGAAGGCGCGTTGCTGGGTGAGTGGTTGGTATGACGGGTTTTTGAAGCTCGATATGGCGACGGGGGGCGTGCTTGAAACCAAGAACAACCATTGGCTTAAGCAAGGGATTAAGATTCCCGCGCACGCCGCGCGCGCCGACGAAGTTTTCCTGCTTATGGAGGATGGGCGCGTGCAAATGGCGCTGAAAGGCGACCTCCTGCCGATCGCCGACGCCCGGGTTTTCGGGGAGGGGATATCCGATGTGGCACCGAGCTGCGATGGCGCGGTTTTGGCACTGGTTCGGAACGGAGCGCTGGAATTGACGCGGCTAAAGGGCGAGATCGAGCCAACGCCGCTGCCGGCCGACCCCAAGGCGCGCCATGTCTCGAAGAACGGGCTGGACTGCTGGCCGTACGCCACGTGGGAAACGGCGGCGCGAAACCTTCAAGACGCGATCGATACCGCCGATCCCGGGGAGACCGTGCTGGTGGCCGACGGCGTGTATGAAACCGATCAATGGGTCGATTTATTCCAGAAGGACGCCCTCACGCTACGCGGCGTGGGCGGCTCGAGCAATTGCGTGCTGGAGGCGGGCGAGAACCACGCGGTCATGCGCGCGTATAAATTGACGGGCGCGAGTTTGATCGAAGGATTCACGCTCCGAGGAGGGCGCGCGCCGGATGGATGCGGTGGCCTTCTCATTCAAAATCCGGACGACTTGACGCTGCGCGACTGTCGGATCGAACAAAACGTTTCGGATACGCACGGGGGCGGAATCCTCTATCAGACCTATCAAGGAACTTCATCCAGTTTGACCCTCGAACAGTGCGTGATCCAAGGCAATAGCACCGAGGCGAATGGCGGTGGTGTCAGCCTAGGCATAGGCCCGGGCTCGACATCAACGGTTCGAATCGTGGATTCTGCGCTAGAGGCCAACCGCGCTCCCAAGGGAGGGGGCGGAGCGATGGATATGCACTGCGACTCCAACTCCACCTGCGACGTCGTGATGGAAAACTGCTCCATCAACGGAAATTCAGCGGAGGGGCGTGGCGGTGGAATCAACTTAACGCTCAAAGGAAGCGCGGGCCGCGTGAAGGTCGTCGATTGCTCATTCACCGGGAATCGATCCGGCGCCGTCGGCGGCGCGGTCGCCAGCTTCAGTCTCGCCATTCCCGTCGAAGTTCGCGATTGCGAATTAAAGGACAACGCGGCCGCGGTCTCCGGCGATGGCGTCGCTCCCGTCGGCGCTCATCCGGAGCTGCTCCATGTTTCAGGGCTCGCTCAACC
>JARFRL010000160.1 GCA_029287275.1 Pontiella desulfatans | reverse complement strand
GATTCGCCGCCTCCGCTGCCACCCGACAGAGCCACTTTGGTCGCTAGTTTCCTGTTATGGTTTTCGAGCCGCGTTCCGGAAACCCGAACGAAGCCTTAGCCTGCTATCGTCGCCTCTATCTCTTAACAGACATCGGAGTAGAGACGTAGCGGAACTATGCCGCTAGTGCGTAACTTTCGTCAGCATTTATGTTTTTTGGGCTCCTTTTTACGAGGCCTGGAGTCCAACCTCGACACGCCACTGAAGCTTCTACGTACCCGTCGAAACCAGTCATCCCCAATAAATGGGTCATCAGTAAGGACGGAGGGAACACCAAAAACGTTCAAGCGTCAACCCGTGTTCCATTAAATCGACCGCGCGCGGCGGGTCCATGAATCCAAAAAAACCTCCCGGGTCGCGGGAGGTTTTCGTTCAGTGGCTGTTTTCGTGGAGGGCGCCGAGATGGTCGAGATCCTCTTCGCGCGGAACGGTCGGCTGTTTGCCGCGGGAATCGGCGCGCCGTTTCGGCCGCGTCCACCAACGCGAGGGGTCTGGGCCGGATCGCCGCGCCTTGCTCGCTCGTTTGTTCGCTAAGTCCTGAAGGTTCATGGATGGGCTCCTTTCGCTCGTTTTCACCGCGAAACCGCCGAATCGCTCAGCAAGCGTCGCCGCTCCGGGTCCACGCGTCGCGGCGGGGCGTCGCGCCGTAGACCACGTTTCCGTCGTTAAAAGCCGCCGAACGTTTTCCGCCGCGGGATTCGGTGGCGCGAAAGCGACGGAACCATTGTCCGTTGGCCAAGCGCGCCGTTAAAGGGACCTCGAGTTTGTAACGCATTTTTCCACTCCTTATAATCAATGGGAAATACGAAGCATCAAGGGTGCCAGTATTTTGTTCGATGGCTCCACAAAAGAAGGAAAGACTTGATTCCGCCCGCGGGAGGCGTAGGCTCCGCATATGGACGAATTAGGAAACTACATCGAGGTGCCGGAGGAATTCTGGTCGTTCGAAACCGGCAAACCCCTAGCGGCGTGCCGCTTGTGCGGAAAAGACCTGATGATGGAAGGCACCAACTACCTCATCGAAAAGGCCTTTCGAAACGACGAGACCATCTTCGAACACGCGATGTGTCTCGACTGCTACGCGAAATGTCATGAGTCGATGTCGGACGAAAGCAAAATTCGCATTCGTGATTATTTCGCGGAACACGTCGACATGAAACAACGCGACCTCGACCTGCTCGAGCGGCATGGGACCGACCATTCGAAATGGCTCGGCCACTGCATGGTGAAAGGCTATCCGCTGGCCGAGTGCGGCGAATATCAGATCTACGGCTACTGCATCGACAAAGATCTCGTCTTCAGCGGCGCGCCCTACGCCCTGTCCGGCGAAGTGATCGAGGAGATCCTCGAGCTGCTCTCCCCCCAAACGCTCGGCGTGATGAAGGATCTCTCCGCCAAGCTGTTCGGGATCGACGCGCCCAAGGATCTACTCGTCTTTTGACGGCCAATTAAGGATTTCCAATCCGCGTGAACATGATAATTCCAGGCCTTGCAACGAACGAAACGACGGGGGAACGACATGGATGATTTTGGACCCGAGGGCGTGATCGCGGTCATGCTGTTGCTCTTCATCGTTCTGGTGCTGCCGCTGCTCCCCGGAATCTTCTATCTGCTCACGCTTCAGAAAGCGCTGAATCGTTGCGATCCGCGCAACCGCTTGATGAGCCCCGGACTCGTTTGGCTGATGGCCATTCCCTTCTTCAACCTGATCTGGCATTTCGTGGTCGTGCTCAACATCGCCGGCAGCCTAAGCCGCGAATACAAGGACCGCGGCCTCGAAACGGAACCGGACCCCGGCCAAGCGCTCGGCCTCGCGACCTGCGTGCTCAGCCTCTGCACCCTGATGCCCTACCTCGGCTTCCTGACCGCGCTCGCGGCGCTCGTCTGTTGGATCTGCTATTGGGTCCGCGTCGCCGAGCTGTCGAACCAGCTCGCGACCGCTCCAGAGGACCAAATCGCCGAAGCCGACGCCGCGGAAAAACACGAACCCGGCTACCGACGCGCGATCTACGCGAAACGAAAGCCCGCCGACACCCGCGCCGGCTAAAAGCGCCATTCGGGCGACACCACCAACTGAATCCCGTCATAGCCCGAGTTGTTGGGTTGCAACCGCGCGTTCGAGATGTGGAACCACTGCACCGTCGTCGCGACACGGAAACGCGATCCGAAACGAACCAAGCATCCCGGCCCCAACATCAGCGTGAAATTCGCCTCGCTTCCATCGGCGGGAAAAGGCGGCGAGGAAAGCATCGTCTGAATCCCCGCGCCGCCCTGAACATACCAATCCACGCGCCCGGTCGTCAGCGCCCGCAGCCGCAGCCGCGCGTCCAGCCCCAGCGATTCGGAGCGACCGCTCCGCACCTCGACGTTTGGATTGCGGTCTTTGACGGCGTTGACCTCGTAGTACCCGAAAACCAGATCCAGCGCGCCATCGATCCGGTCCGAGAACGAACAGCCGACCCCCGCGCTCAGGCGATAGGGATTCCCCTCGTCGTTGAGGTGGAACACCGTCCCCGCGACCTGCGCCGTCGCGAACCAAGGCGAAGGCTCCTCCGCGTTTCCAACGAGTGGAAACAGAACGATCAACCCAATCAGTCGCCCGCGGTTCATCACTTCCCTCCTGACGCGACCGAACCTTAGCGCCGGCCGCTCGGTTCGCCAATTCTAAATCGCCCGAACCCGCTTGCCTGACGCGTCCCCCATCAGTACGATGCGCTTTGATTTCAGCGTCGAGCGTCCAATCAATGGAGCCCGACACGTCAATTCAGCAAAGGGGATTCAATCCGATGAAAAGAAGTCCGTTCATAGTAAGCATGCTGGCGATCATCGCCGCGTTGAGCCTGACCGGTTGCAGCCGCACCATCGACGACATCGCGAAATGGAAAACCAAAGGCGACGTCGTGAAACTCATCAAAGCGCTGGAGGACCCGAAGGTCGAAGTCCGCCTCGCGGCCACCGAGGCCCTCGGCGAGTTGCAAGCCGAACCCGCCGTCGACGCCATCGCGGCGCTCTACATCGATCCCGAGGAAGTCGTCGTCCTCGCCTCGGTCGAAGCCCTCGCGGCCATCGGTAGCGATTCCACCGTCACCCCGCTGATCGCCGCGCTCAAACTCGGGCATCCCCAACCCCGCGAAACCGCCGCCGTCAAACTCGGCGAGCTCGGCGCCGTCGGAGCCGTCGGCCCGCTGGGCGAGGCGCTGGACGACGACGAAGCCGCCATCCAACTCGCCGCCGCGACCTCGCTCGGGCAAATCGGCGACGAAGGCGGCAGCGCCGCGCTCGTCGGCAAGCTGGGCGACGCGTCCGACGAACTACGCCTGATCTGCGTTCAATCGCTCGGCGCCACCGGCGGCGAAACCGCGGCCGACGGATTGATCGGCGCGCTCGGCGACGCCGACGAAGGCGTGCGCGAAGCGGCCGTGAAGTCGCTCGTGACCCTCGGCGCCGTTTCCGAACCGCGCGCGCTCGAAGCGCTCAAGGACGAACGGAAGAACGTCCGCGTCGGCGCGCTCGCCACCCTGCGTGGCCTGAAAAAAGTTCCGGATGGCGGCGCCGACTTGATCTGGTATCAGCTCGCCCGCGTATCCGTCGACACCGACGACGAGATCGACAAAGGCGTCGTGCAAACCCTCTTCAAGCAGGGCGAGCCCGCGATCGACACGCTGCTGGAAGCCGCCGCCCACCCGGTTCCCGATTTCCGGGAACACGCGATCCTCGCGCTCGAGCGCGTTGGCCAGCCCGCGGCCGAAAAGGCGGTCGCCGCCGCGAAGGCCAACGCCGGCCCCGCCGCCAAAAAATGGTTCGAAGGCCGCGGCGAATGGAGCGGCGCGCCTTCCTGGATGCTTAATCTGTGGGGCGCGACCGCCGCGCTCAACCCGGATTTCAAGCTCGACGAGGCGCAAGCGACCAGTCTCGAAATGCAAGCCCGCCCCGCGTTCAACGTGATCGTCGCGGCCGACTTCGAGCCGACCCGCGCCTACATCCCCCTGTTGATTCAATTGATGGGCGACACCGCCGCGCCGCCGCCGGAAGAACCGGACTACGACGCCGAGGGCGTTCCGATCATCAAAAAGAAACGCGACATGTTCCGCGGCGAGGCCAACCAGATGATGGCGAAAGACAAGCTCGCCGCGTCCGGCTATCCGTCCACCTTCCCGCTCATCGCGGCGATCGAGGCCGAAAACGAGCTGATCGCCGGCCACGCCGCGTCGATCCTTGGCGAGCGCGACGAAAAGCGCGCCCTCCGGCCGCTCATCAAAGTGGTGCGCAAGAAACTCGAAGCCGGCGAGCATCTGACGAGTTCGCCCTTCTACGTCGCCCTGCAGCGCATGGACGATCCGGCGGCCGAGCCGCTGTTGCAGAAGGTGCGCCCCGATCCCGACCGCGCCATGCGGCTGTTCGAACGCCAATACGGCATTCATCCGATCAGCTCTGAAACCGAGGACTCGCTCGGCGCGAGCGTCGAGCCGGTCACCTTCCGCCTCGGCTTCATCAACTCCGGAAAAGTCGGCGAGCTGTTCATCACCTTCGCGCGCGACGGCGTCGGAAACTGGAAGCCAACCCCGCCCTTGCCGGAGGCGCTTCGCTAATGAACGCCAGAGGGCGGGCCAATGGCCCGCCTTTTTTATTTCCGCGCCTAATCCTCTCGAACGCCGCGTCCCTATTTAGTATAAATCGCTCTTTCGTTTTCGTTTAAGCAGAGCGCGGCGAGGGTGCGCGCGTAAGTAGGACAGGGGGGAATCATGGATATGTTTAAAACGCTCGCGGGCGTGGCGCCGTTGGCGCTCACGCTACTGGTCGCCGGATGCGGACAGACCTCGCCGGAAGACATTCAAGCCTGGCAAGCCGCCGGCAAAACCGCCCCCTTGATCAAGGCCACCAAAGATCCGCGGCAGTTCATCCGGGTCGACGCGATCGACGCGTTGGCCGTCATCCAGGCCCAGGAGGCCGTCGGGCCGCTCGTCGCGCTGTTTTCCGACCCCGATCAGGTCGTCGTTCACAAGGCGATCGAAGCCGTGGCCGCGATCGGGAGCCCCGCCGCGGAAGAACCGATGCTCAAGGCGATCCGTTTCGATACGATGCCGGCGCGCCTCGCCGCCGCCACCTCGCTGGGTGAACTCAAATCCGAAAAGGCCGTGGATCCGCTCATGGCCGCGCTGAACGACGAGTTCGAGGACGTCGCCATCGCGGCCGCCATCGCGCTCGGAAAAATCGGCGACCCGAAAGCCATCACCGCGCTGGCCAAAACCTCTAGCAAAGGCTCGGTTCGGTTGCGTTTCACGAGTCTCGACGCGATCATCCAGATCGGTGGCCAAGAGGCGATCGACCCGTTGGTCGTCGCGATGGGCGACATCAGCGAAAAGATCCGACCCGCCGCGGTCAAAGGGCTGATTCAATTGGGCGCCGTATCCGCTCCCGCGGCGGTGACGGCGTTGCGCAGCCCCAACAAATACGACCGCGAAAGCGGCGTCGCCGTGCTCGAAGGACTCCACGCGCTTCCAACCGGAGGCGGCGATCTGGTCTGGCTCAAGCTGGATCAACTCGCGGCGGGTGAGAACCCGAAGATCGCGCCCGCCGAGGCCGCCGCGCTCGCGGCGATCGAAGGCGGACTCGACGCGCTCGTCGAGGCGGTCGCTTATGAGGACGACGGCATCCGCGAGCACGCGTTTCTGGCGCTTGAAACCATCGGCGAGCCCGCCGCGGAAGCGCTCATGATCAGCGCCGCCACGAAAGCGACGCCCGCCGCGACGAAGTGG
>JARFRL010000424.1 GCA_029287275.1 Pontiella desulfatans | reverse complement strand
TTTCCCGGTCTGGGGGAGTACGCCGTCTTAATGCCCGGCGCGGCCCGCGGCGCGTCGAAAATGTGGCCGCTGGAGCATTTCGAGGAACTCGCCCTACGGATCATCAGCGCCACCGACC
Organism: Pontiella desulfatans; assembly: GCA_029287275.1. Taxonomy (GTDB): domain Bacteria; phylum Verrucomicrobiota; class Kiritimatiellia; order Kiritimatiellales; family Pontiellaceae; genus Pontiella; species Pontiella desulfatans_A. Next base: position 2,749 of record JARFRL010000424.1, on the reverse strand, counting down.
TGCGCGTCGTTTTCGCGGGCGGTCCCGGCGACGCGGCCGCCTGCGAGACGCTTGCCTCGAAACTCGGCGACCGCGCCGAAAATATGGCCGGAAAGACGAGTTTGAAGGAATGGGCGGCGTTGCTTGAAAAAGCGAACGTCGCGGTGGCGAACGATAGCGGGGGCATGCATCTGGCCGCCGCCGTCGGAACGCCGATCGTGGGCGTTTACGGCGTCACCGATCCCGCGAAAACCGGGCCTTTGGCGCGGCGCTTTCGGGTGGTGCAAAACAGCGAGGTGAAGGCCCGCGACATTTCCCGCGATTCCGAGCTGGCTAAAAAGGCGTTGGCCTCGATTGCTCCCGAGCAAGTGATGGCGGCGGTTCAAGAGCTGTTGGCGTGAAAAAAGGCGACCGCGGTAAGTCGGTCGCCTTCCGGTTTTGGCGGAAGGAAAAGGAGAAATAAAAACCCTCCGCGCTCGCCCAAGTTCGTAAGGTCAGACCCCACTCCTTTGGTCGCGTTCAAAAAAAAGCGCCCGAATTCTTTCGGACGCTTCTCGACGGGCTGAAAACCTTGGTTTTTAGGCGTGGTATTCCTGAATCGCCCGCACGTCCCAGTCGTGTTCGCTGATGTATTTGACCGCCCTGACGGAGGCCTCGGCGCCGGATCGCGTCGTGACGATCGGCAGGCCGCGGAGGATGGCTTCCGAGCGGATTTTGATTTCATCGACGCGGGCGACCGGTCCGCTGGGCGTGTTGACCAGAAGCTGCACGCCGTTTTCTTTCATCAGATCAATGACGTTCTTTCCATCCTCGGACAGCTTGTGGGTCAAAGTGACCTCGAGGCCGGCGTTATGCAGCGCCTGCGCGGTGCCTTCCGTCGCGACCAGCTTGAATCCAAGTTCCACGAATTTACCGCCCACCTCGACGATCCAGTCCTTGTCGCGGTCCTTCGCGCTGAGGAACACCGCGCCTTCGGTCGGCAGTACCTGACCCGCGGCTACTTCCGCCTTCCAATACGCGAGCTCGAAGGTGGTGTCGATGCCCATCACCTCGCCGGTGGACTTCATTTCCGGTCCGAGAATCGGATCGACGCCCGCGAATCGGTTGAACGGGAAAACAGCTTCTTTGACCGCGAACCACTCGAGCTTCGGCTCGAAGCCGACCAGCCCAAGTTCCTTGAGCGTTTTGCCCATCGCGATCTGGGTCGCGATGTTCGCCAACGGAACGTTGGTCGCTTTGGAGACGTAGGGGACGGTGCGCGAGGCGCGCGGGTTGACCTCGATGATGTAGAACTCGTCGTCCTTCACCGCGATCTGCGCGTTCATCAGGCCTTTCACGCCGATCTCCATCGCCATGCGCGCGCAAGCTTCTTTAACCCGCGCGATCATGTCGTCGGAAAGGGTGTAGGGCGGAATCGAGCAGGCGGAGTCGCCGGAATGAATGCCGGCTTCCTCGACGTGTTCCATCACGCCGCCGACATACACGTCGTCGCCGTCGCAGACCAGGTCCACGTCGATCTCGATCGCGTGCTCCAGAAAGCGGTCGATCAGCACGGGGAATTCCGGGCTCGCCGCGAACGCGGCGTTGACGAACGGCTCGAGCTCCTCTTCCTCGTACGCGACCATCATGGCGCGGCCGCCGAGAACGAACGACGGGCGAATCATGACCGGGAAGCCGATGCGCTCGGCGATCACTTCCGCTTCTTGCAAGGTTTTGGCCGTGGCGGATTCCGGTTGCTTGAGCTCGAGTTTGTCGAGCAGCTGGCGGAACAACTCGCGGTCTTCGGCCGCGGCGATGCTTTTCGGCGAGGTGCCCAGAATCGGAACGCCGGCTTCGAGCAGTCGATCGGCCAGGTTGAGCGGAGTTTGACCGCCCATTTGCACGATCATGCCGATCGGCTTTTCGGCTTCGTAGATATTCATCACGTCCTCGAACGTGAGCGGTTCGAAGTAGAGCTTGTCCGAGGTGTCGTAGTCGGTCGAGACGGTTTCGGGATTGGAGTTGACCATGATGGCCTCGTAACCCATTTCGCGCAGCGCCTTGACGGTGTGAACGCAGGAGTAGTCGAACTCGATGCCCTGACCGATTCGGTTGGGTCCGGAGCCGAGCACGATGACGCTCTGCTTTTCGGTCTTTCGCGTTTCGTCGAGATCCGCGTAGCAGGAGTAGAAGTAGGGCGTGGACGCGGCGAATTCGCCCGCGCAGGTGTCGACCAAGCTGTAAACGGGGATGATGCCGAGTTCCTTGCGCGACGCGCGGATGTCGTTTCCGGTCAAGCCGCGCAACGCGCCGATCTGGTCGTCGGAAAATCCGTTTTTCTTGGCTTTCTTCAGCAGGTCGTAATCAAGCTCCGCCGCGTCGGCGATCTCCTTCTCGATTTCGACGATCTGTAGAATCTGATCGATGAACCAAGGGTCCATGAAGGTCATCTCATGAATCTTCTCGACCGAGTAGCCTTTCTTCAGGGCCATCTTGATGGCGATGGTGCGTTCGGTGCAGGTGGTCAGCAAATAGTTGTCGAGTTTGGATTCGTCGACTTTGGCTTCCGCCTTCAGATCGAGACCGTCCACGCCGATTTCCAACGAGCGGAAGGCTTTCTGCAGGGACTCCTTGAAGTTGCGGCCGATCGCCATCGTTTCGCCGACGGATTTCATGCTGACGCCGAGGGTGGGGTTGGCGGACGGGAACTTTTCAAAGGTGAAGCGCGGCAACTTGGTGACGACGTAGTCGATGGACGGTTCGAAACAGGCCGGCGTCTCTTTCGTGATGT
>JARFRL010000310.1 GCA_029287275.1 Pontiella desulfatans | reverse complement strand
CTCGCCGAGGCCGCCGGCGTTCCGCTGGTGCCGGGCACGCCGCTTTTGAAAAGCGAGGACGAAGCGCTCGCGGCCGCGGAGCGGATCGGCTATCCGATCATGCTGAAAAGCACGGCGGGTGGCGGGGGCATCGGCATGCGGATCTGCGGCGGTTCCGATGAGCTGGAAACGCACTACGAAACGATTAAGCGGCTGGGCAAAAACTACTTTAACGACGAAGGCGTCTTTCTGGAGAAATACATCAAAACCTCGCGCCATATCGAGGTGCAGGTCTTTGGCAACGGAAAAGGCGACGTGGTGGTTCTCGGCGAGCGCGACTGCTCCGTTCAGCGCCGTAACCAGAAGGTGATCGAAGAAACGCCCGCGCCGAATATTTCGGAGGAAACCCGCGCCGCGCTGCATGCCGCGGCGAAAGCGCTGACCGAAAAGGTGGCCTATCGTTCCGCCGGAACCGTTGAGTTTATTTACGACACCGAGACCGAGGGTTTCTATTTCCTCGAAGTGAACACCCGCCTGCAGGTGGAGCACGGAATCACGGAGGAAGTCTTCGGCGTCGACCTCGTGCGCTGGATGGTGGAACTGGCCGCGGGGGAAGACCCAACGCCTGGAAATTTTGATCTGAAACCGAGCGGCCACGCGATGGAATTCCGCGTTTACGCCGAAGACCCCGGCAAGGAATACCAGCCCTCGAGCGGCACCATTACCAAAGCGGAATTTCCCGCGGGCGTCCGCGTGGATACATGGGTGGAAACCGGAACGGAGGTTTCGGCCTTCTACGACCCGCTGCTGGCCAAAGTGATCGTGAAGGGCGCCGATCGCGCGGAAACAATCGCCCGTTCGATCGACGCGTTGAAGGCCACGAAACTTCACGGGTTTGAAACCAACATCCGTCTGATGAGTCAGGTGCTGGAAAATGAAACCTTCCGCGCGGGCGAGGTTTTCACCGGCCTGCTCAACACCTTCGACTACGCGGCGAACTCGATTGAAGTCGTCGTTCCCGGAACGCAGACCACCGTGCAGGACGTGCCGGGCCGCATCGGCTTCTGGGGCGTCGGCGTTCCGCCATCGGGGCCGATGGACATGCTCGATTTCCGCGTGGCCAACCGCTTGGTGGGGAACGCCGAAAACGCGGCCGCGCTGGAAATGACCATGTCCGGCGGAAGTTATAAATTCAACTTCGCCGCGACGGTGGCGGTGACGGGCGGCGATCTGACCGTGATGGTGAACGAACGAACCGCGCCGTTGTTCGAGGCGTTCGACGTGAAGGCCGGCGAGACGGTCGCCGTCAGCGCCTTCTACAAAGGTCAGCGCGCGTATCTCGCCGTACGCGGCGGGTTGGATGTGCCGGATTACATGGGCAGTAAATCCACCTTCATTCTCGGCCGCTTCGGCGGGCACGCCGGCCGCGCGCTGGTGGCGGGCGACGTCCTGCATGTCGGCGACGCGGTTTCCAATGACTGGAGCATGAAAAAACTCCCCGCGGCGGCGATTCCGGAAATTTCCAACGAGTGGAAAATCGGCGTGATGTACGGCCCGCACGGCGCGCCGGACTTCTTCACGGAAAAGGATATTGAAACCTTTCTCGAACACGAGTGGAAGGTGCATTTCAACTCGTCGCGAACGGGAGTCCGACTGACCGGTCCAAAACCGGAATGGGCGCGGACCGACGGCGGGGAAGCGGGACTGCATCCCTCCAACATTCATGACAACGCCTACGCGATCGGCGCGGTCGACTTTACCGGAGACATGCCGGTGATCCTCGGGCCGGACGGCCCTAGTCTGGGCGGATTCGTCTGTCCGGTCACGGTGGTTGGCGCGGAGCTCTGGAAGGTCGGCCAGTTGAGGCCGGGCGACACGGTTCGATTCATTCCGGTAACCCTGGAGGAAGCCGGAAAGCTCGAGGCCGAAAACAGTTCGCTCATAGAGTCGGGCGAGGCGATGACGGTTCCCAATTACGCGGTGATTGAAGACACGCCGGCCGTGATCGCCACGTGGAACGCGGAGGATGAATTTGAAAAAGTGGTCTGCCGTCAAGCCGGCGATCAATATCTGTTGTTGGAGTTC
>JARFRL010000290.1 GCA_029287275.1 Pontiella desulfatans | reverse complement strand
CCTATCGATCTTTGGTAGAGAAAATTCGGATTTTGATATGGAAGAAGTGAAAACCAATGGCACGTTGATTTGGAGCGACCGGTGGCGGCTTGGCGCGTTGTCCAAAACGGAGATGATGAATATCGGCTTCACCTCCGTGCTGATCGGGTTCCTTTTCGTGCTGTTCCATTTGTTCGGAAACACCGTGGAAAACGTGGACAGCAATTCCGCGTTCACGTGGATGATCGCCCGTTGGGGCGATAAAGAATCGTTCGGCGCGGACTATTCGCATGGTTACCTGATTCCCTTCGTGAGCCTGTGGGTGGTGTGGGCCCGCAAGAACGAGCTTTTGGCCGCTCCGAAAAAAGTCTGCATGTGGGGGTTGGGCGTCGTGATCATGGCGCTCGCGATGCATTGGCTTGGCGCGAAGATGCAGCAGACCCGCATCTCGCTGATGAGTCTGATTTTACTGCTTTGGGGCATCCCGTATTATTTCTTCGGCTGGCGGGTCGCGAAGCTGCTCATTTTCCCGTGCGCCTATTTGATTTTTTGCGTGCCGCTCAACTTTCTCGACGCGCTTTCCGGCCCGTTGCAACGCGTGGCGGTCTCGGTGGGATACGCCGGGATCGATGGGCTGGGCATCGAGTGCAACCGCGTCGGCAACATGCTGATGTCCCCGTACTTTCAGTTGAACGTTGAAAAAGCCTGCTCCGGTTTGCGCTCGTTGCTCGCGATGACCGCGCTGACCGCGGTGTACGCGAACATGACGCAAAAGGGGCTGATCAAGCAATGGCTGCTGTTCGCGTCGTCGATTCCGATCGCGGTGATCGGAAACGTGGGCCGCATTATCTCGATCGCGTTGGTTTCCATCACGACGGGCCAATCCTTCGGTGCCGGTCTTCACCATGACTGGGCCGGCTACGTCTTCTTCTCCGTCGCGATCAGTCTGATGGTCGCCTTCGGTAGACTGCTCACCGTGAACTACAAGGAGCTTTTCTCGACATGGAAAAAAGCCTATTTAAACCATTCCTGAGCATCGTCATTCTCATGACGCTGTCTGTTTTCGCGTTGGCCTTCACGGTCGGCGTGGAGCTTGATTTCGTTCCCGGCGTGGCGATGAAGTTGCCGGACCAGGTGCCCGGCTGGGTTGGGAACGAGCTGCGTTTCTGTCATAATCCGGAACTGTGCGCCCGCGACTACAAAGACGCGTCGTTCTTTACGCGCGATCTAGTGATTCCGGATATCTGCCCCGACTGCGGCGATCATCTCTTTAAAATGGCGCGTTCCGAGAAAGAAGCGCTTCCGGAGGACACGGAGTTCGTGAAGTCGGCCTACACCAACGCCGCCGGCTCCCGCGTTTTCACCTCCATCGTTTTGAGTGGCACGGCCCGCGACAGTATTCACCGTCCGCAACGCTGTCTCAAAGGGCAGGGCAACACGCTGGACGGCGAATACACCATGAGTATTCCCCTCGAAGGACGCGACCCGCTCAAGCTTCGGGTCATCAAGTCCTCGCGCACGTACCAAACGGTGGATGGGCCCATCGCGTATTTTGGATACTACGCCTACTGGTTCGTCGGGCAGGACCGCGAGACGCCTTCGCACTACTCCCGCATGTTCTGGCTCGCCTGGGACCGCGTCGTGCGCTCAAAAGCCAACCGCTGGGCCTATATCGCGGTGCAGGGGAAGCGCGCCGACGCCGAGAGCACGGAATACGAGAGCGACATCATCGATTTCGTTCAGCAAGTCTATCCCCACGTCCTCACGGAAACCATGCGCCAGAAGGCCTACGGGGAATAATCTTCCCGCCCTTGGAAGTTGCGCCGGCCCGCGGTTTATTTATACTGCGGGCTTTATTTTTGGAAATTGAGGAAAACGAATGTCCGAATCGAACGATGGAATGGATGTCGGCTACGTCGCGAAGCTCGCGCGCGTCGATCTGACCGAAGAGGAAAAGACGCTCTTTCAGGGGCAACTCGATCAGGTGTTGCGCTACGTCGAGCAACTCAACGAGCTCGACGTGTCCGACGTCGAGCCGATGGCCCACGCGATTCCCGTGTTCAACGTCTTCCGTAAGGACGAGGTGGGAACGAGTTTGAATCACGACGACGTCATCGCCAACGCCCCGTCCGCCTCGGACGGCCACGTCCGCGTCCCCAAAATCATCGACCAGTAGGAATCCCATGGCTGATCTGCATAAACTTTCCATCGCTGAACTATCCGACAAACTGGCCGCGGGCGAATGCTCCTCGGTCGACGCCGTCAACGACGTGCTCGCGTCCATCGACGCCACCGACGGGAAGGTCGGCGCGTATTTGACGCTCGACCGCGCCGACGCGCTCGCGCAGGCGAACGTCGCCGACGAGCGTCGCGCCGCGGGCGAAAGCGACCCGATGCTCGGCGTTCCGATCGCGATCAAGGACCTGCTCAACGTGAAGGGCCAGCCCTGCACCTGTTCGTCCAAAATTCTAGAGGGATACATCGCTCCGTACGACGCGACCGTCATCGCCAAACTCCGCGCCGCCGGCGCCGTCCTGCTCGGGCGCGTCAACATGGACGAGTTCGCGATGGGCTCCAGCACCGAGAACGCCGCGCTGGGGAAAACCTCGAATCCCTGGAATCTCGACCACGTTCCGGGCGGCTCCTCCGGCGGTTCCGCCGCCTGCGTCGCCGCGGACGAGGCGATCTGCTCGCTCGGATCCGACACCGGTGGTTCCATCCGCCAACCCGCCGCTTTTTGCGGATGCGTCGGCGTCAAGCCGACCTACGGCCGCGTGTCGCGCTACGGCCTCACCGCCTTCGCCTCCTCGCTCGATCAGATCGGGCCGATCACCAAAACCGTCAAGGACTCCGCGATCCTGCTCGAAACGATTTGCGGGCACGACGCGATGGATTCGTCTTCCATCGAAATGGAAGTTCCGAAGTTCGCCGACAAGCTGACTTCCGACACCTCGCTCGCGGGCGTGAAGCTGGGGCTGCCGAAGGAATACTTCGTCGTAGGGATGGACCCCGAAGTCGAAAAATCCGTTCGCGACGCGGTCGCCCATTGCGAGAGCCTGGGCGCGGAGATCGTCGACGTCAGCCTGCCGAACGCGAAGTACGCGATCGCGGTGTACTACATCATCGCCACCGCGGAGGCCTCAGCCAATCTGGCGCGGTTCGACGGCATTCGTTACGGCCTGCGCGTCGACGGAAAAGACCCCGCCGATCTCTATGGCAAAACCCGCGCCGCCGGATTCGGCTCCGAGGTCAAACGCCGGATCATTCTGGGAACGTATGTGCTGAGCAGCGGCTATTACGACGCCTACTACAAAAAGGCGCAGAAGGTCCGCACGCTGATCCGCGACGACTTCACCGAGGCCTTCACGCGTTGCGACGCCATCCTCGCGCCGGTCACCCCGACGCCCGCGTACAAGAAAGGCGAGAAGGCGGACGACCCGCTGAAGATGTATCTCGACGACATCCTGACGACCCCGGTCAACCTCGCGGGCAACTGCGCGCTGTCCGTGCCGTGCGGCTTCGCGTCCAACGGAATGCCGATCGGTCTGCAGATCATCGGCGACGCGTTTCAGGAGGAAACCATTTTGAAAGTCGGCCACGCCTACGAACAAACCACCGAGTGGCTCGCCCGTAAACCGGAGATTTCGTAACCATGGAATATGAAGCGACAATCGGCCTCGAAACGCACGTCATGCAGAAGACGAACTCGAAGATGTTCTGCTCCTGCGAATATGAATACGGCGCGGCGCCGAATACACATGTCTGCCCGGTCTGTCTGGGCTATCCCGGCGCGCTGCCGGTCATGAACGAGAAGGCGATCGAACTGATCTGCAAAGCGGGCGTTCTGCTCGGCTGCGAGATCAATCCGTACAGCAAGTGGGACCGGAAAAACTATTTCTATCCGGACATGGCCAAGAACTATCAGATCACACAGGCGGACGAACCGCTCTGTATAGGTGGCGCGGTCACGGTCGAGGTCGAGGGCGAGATGAAGACCTTCACGCTCGAACGGATTCATCAGGAGGAAAACGCCGCGAAAAACACGCACGTCGCGGGCGCGAGTCTGGTGGACTACAACCGCGCCGGAACCGCGCTGATGGAAATCGTTTCCAATCCCTGCATGAGCTCCGCCGCCGACGCGCTGGCCTACATGACCGCGGTCAAGCAGATCATGCGCTACGGTGGAATCTCCGACTGCGATCAGGAAAAGGGCCAGATGCGTTCCGACGTGAACGTCTCCGTTCGCCCCGTCGGTCAGAAGGAGCTCGGCTCCAAGGTCGAGATCAAAAACATGAACTCGTTCGCCTTCATTCAAGACGCGATCGAATACGAGACCGAACGGCAGATCGCCGTGCTGGAAGCCGGCGGGAAAGTGGATCAGGAAACCCGCGGCTACAACCCCGACCGCGGCGAAACCTTCACGCAACGCACCAAAGAGAACGCGCACGACTATCGCTATTTCCCGGAGCCGGATCTCATGCCGGTCAAGATCGCCGCGGAGCAGGTCGAACAGTGGCGCTCCGAACTGCCGGAAATGCCCGCGGACCGGCGCGCGCGCTACGTCTCCGAGCTGGGTTTGCCGGAATACGACGCGGGCGTCCTGACCGCGGACAAAGAGATGTCCGACTGGTTCGACGCCGCGATGAAGCACACCAAAAACGCGAAAGCCGTCTCCAACTTCCTCATGGGCGAAATGATGCGTCTGCTATCCGAAAACGAGATCGCCATCTCCGAATCGAAGGTCACGCCCGAGAAGCTCGCGGAGATCATCGCGCTCATCGACGCGAAGACCATCAGCACCGGTGGCGGGAAACAGATTTTCGAAACCATCTTCAACGCGGGCGGCGAACCCAACACCCTCATGGAAGAAAAGGGCCTCGCGCAGGTTTCCGACGATTCCGCGCTGGAAGGATGGGCCGACGAGGCCATCGCCAACAACCCCAAGCCCGTCGAGGAATACAAGGCCGGCAACGCCGCGTCGATCAATTTCCTGATGGGGC
>JARFRL010000126.1 GCA_029287275.1 Pontiella desulfatans | reverse complement strand
TAGCCCGTTTTCGCCTCGCTGTGGTCCGCGTCGTCCTGACTGATCACGGAACGCCCGTAGCCTCCCGCGATTCCAAGCAGCGCGTCGTTGAGCGGTTTGTCGAAACCCACCACGGTTCCGTAGATGTTGTGGTCGTAGCCGCTGAAGCCGTTGTTCGCGGAATAGTCCGACCACGCGCCGTACGGCTTCACCCAGGCCTGCAGTTCCTGATCTTTGTCGTACGGCCCTTTCGCGCCCTTCGGCGCCGCGGCCTTCGCGGCCTGTTGGCGGGTGGAGTGTTTTTTGATCTCGTCCATGCCCTCGGTCATGCTCTGGCCGTGCAGATAGTTCGGCGCTCCGCGGCTGAGCAGTTGCGAGAGTTGCTGATTCTGGTCGGCGCTCGTCATGGTGTTCAACAGGTTGATCATGTCGCCCGCGCCGCCTCGGCCCAACAACGACATGTCGTCGATCTCGCGCGCCGCGCGGCCCATCATGGAGTTCGCGTCGAAGCCCGCGCTGTCGGCCAGCCGCACGCGACCCACCAGCCCATAGATGTCCGCGTCGTTCTCCCAGAACAAGACGTCGACCAAGGTGCCCGACGCGTCCAGCATCTCGAGATCCAACGAGTCCGGATTCTCCTTGCCCGCGACGATCAGCCTTTCGGCTTCGATGATCTTGTTGGTGTGGAAGGTGTCGAACTGAAGTTGGCCGACGTCGCTCGCGTATTCGATCCGCGCGCCTTGCTCGAACTCGGCCGTTCCGCCCACGCGCACCAACGCGTTCAGCGGCGCGCCCGCCGCGTTGGTCGCGACGCCGAAACGCAGCGAGGACGTCGCGTCCTGATAATAATTACTCGCGACGTTGATCGACGCGCCGGGATCGACGCTCACGCTGGAATGGTTCCGGTTGTCGAAGTCGCGTCCGACCGTCACCAAGCCGCCGTCGCCAACATACAGCGCGTTGCCGCGGCCGCCGGCGATCCAATCGTTCTCCCAACCCTCGCTCGTCATGACGTACATCGGCGACATGCGGCCGCCCAGCGAAAGATCGTTGTACGCGTGAAGCTCGGAATTGGTTCCCGTCACCGTCACCGCGTTGAACCAGGCGTTGGAGGTCTCGCCGACGAACACGTTCCAGCTCGCGGCCAAAGCACCGTCCTCGACGTCGAGCGTGTTGTACGAACCTTCGCGGCCCACCGCGAGATCGCCCAAGCTCATTTCGATCATGTATTGCTCCGGGGGAATAAAGAGTCCATTGCTGATCGTGACGCTCGAGATCGGATCGAGATAGAGCCCCGAACCTCCCACCGCGACCACGCCATTTGAATACCCGGGCGAAACAACGGTTCCCCCGGAGCCCCCGCGGAAATATGCTCCGCCATCACTGATGCTTACATGGTTGTACGGAACGTAAATCCCCTCGCCGCCCGACGCGACGGATCCGCCGTTCGTGACGATGATCGGATTTCCGCCGCCGGGCGGAAGCCCGATGACCGGAGGATTCCCGATTATAATCACGCTGCCGCCACCGCCGTGAATCGGATCAAGATACGGGGGAGGAAGCGGATTAAGAACCGCGCGCCGCGGAACCATGACGCCCGTGCCGAACGCGCTGCCCTCGCCGCGCACCACCACCGAGTTGCTCGTCGCGGACGCGCCATAACCGATCGCGCTCGAGCCCCAGACTTGCGCCACGCCGCCCTTCTCGATGACCAGCTCGTTGTTCGAACCCGCATGGCCAACGGACAGGCCATCGTCGCTAAACCAATACGCGCCGTTATCCGAAACGAGGACCGCGTTGCCCGCCGCCCCGACCCCGTGGCCAATGTACGCCGCGCCGCTTTCAACAGACCCGCCGTTGGTGATCGTTAGCGTGTT
>JARFRL010000194.1 GCA_029287275.1 Pontiella desulfatans | reverse complement strand
GGAACGCGCCACGGGCGCCGCGTTCAACGTGCTGTTGCTGGATAACGCCTCAGGCGACGAATCCGGTCCGGCCATACGAACCGCCATCGACGAAAACGGATGGGAAACCTGGGTCGAATTCATCGAGTCCGAAGAAAACCTTGGTTTCGCCGGCGGAAACAATCTGCTGATGGAGCGCGTATTGGAACAAGAGCGGACCCCTCCTTTCATCCTGTTGCTCAACAACGACACCGTGGTGCATCCCGGATGCCTGAACTATGTCGTGAACCGGCTAAAAGAAGACCCCTCGATTTCGATGCTGAGCTGCAACCTGCTGAATGGAGATGGGTCGATTCAAAACGTCGCCCGCAGAATGCCCACCCCGATGACGGAAACGCTCACCGCCTTCGGACTCCCCTACAGCATGCCCCGCCTCTTCGGTTGGGCCGACCTGGAAGATGGCGACTGGGACCGGGCGACGGTGACGCGCGAGGTCGACTGGCTCGGCGGCGCGTTCATGTGCATGCCGACGGAAACCGCGCGACAGACCGGACTCTTCGACACGGACTTCTTTTTTTACGGCGAGGACATCGAACTCTGCCACCGCATACGCAAACAAGGCGGACGCGTTATTTTCGACCCCGGCGCCACCACCACGCATTTCGGGGGCGGCTCGTCGGACACGAAACGCGTTCATAACCGCCGCCGCGAAACCTTTCATTGGAAAGGGCGCTTCCTGGTGCAGAAAAAATGCTTCGGCCCCGTCGCGGCATGGTGGGTGCGCGCGACCTATGTCGCCGGATTCTTCCTTCGTAAAAACCGGCTGCGGCTTCGTGGCCGCCGCGATAGCGACACCTTTGAATATGTGAAAGAAAGTCTCTTCGTACTCACTCATCTCAATTCGAAAGAAACCGCGTGATCAGCTCATCCACATCCGACTTTCCCCACATTCTCCTTGTGGACGACGAGGCCTCGAACCGCGCGGTCTTCGGCGAACTCCTGCGGGGTCGCGAACACCATGTTCTGACCGCCGCCGATACGGATGAAGCCCGCGACGTTATACGGCGGGAAAAAGTGGACATCGTGGTTTGCGACCAAGAGATGCCCGGCGAAGACGGCCTGACGTTCCTCACCGCGCTGCGCGAAAGCCACCCGCTTATTCCTCGTATTCTGATGACGGGGCATCTTTCGGCGGCCAACGCTTTACGCGGCGTTAACGAGGCGCGTCTGCTGCGTTACATACAGAAACCCTGTTCCGCTCAAGATCTGCTGGACGCCGTATCCGAAGCTTGGAAAACGCTGAAAATCGAGAAGGAGCACCTCCTTGCCATGAGCCGGAAGGACAGCTGGGCGCGTAATTTCTTGAGCGAGAGAACCGTGCTGACTCAAATCGTTTTCACCGGCGTTCTCGCGCTGACGGCCCTGACCCTCAGCGCGGCCGTGCTGTTCCTCCTGCTTTATCTATTCAAATCCTTGCTGGGAATTGATCTGTGTCCCGAACTCCACCTAAAGGACGTGCTATGAAAACCACGCCAAACATGCGAGTCGCTTTCGTGCTGCCGGGGCTGCACTTGGTGAACCGGGGCGCTGAAGCCGCGTTTGAAGCGATCGCCCGCGAGCTGGCCGCCATGCCCGGCGTGGACGTCACCCTGATCGGCGCGGGGGAACCGCGCGACAACACCCCCTATCGGTTCCTGCAAGCCGGACTGATCCCGCGCGAAAAATTCAGGCGTTGGCCCTCGTTTCCTCCGTTTAGAACGGAATATCGCTACGAAGAGCTGACGTTCATTAAAGGATTGTGGCGGGTGTACGATCCGGCGGCGTACGACGCCGTGCTGACCTGCAGTTATCCCTTCGTGCAGTGGGCGCTCCGCGCGAAGAAGAAAAAGGGTAAGCGCCCCGCGCTGATCTTCGTCACGGAAAACGGCGATTGGGCCGCGCGGCGGCTGAACATGGAATACCGCTTTTTCAATTGCGACGGGCTGGTTTGCACCAACCCGGAATATTATCGCCGGCATGAACACACCTTTAAAAGCGCGCTCATCCCGAACGGCATCGACGTCGCCGCCTTCTCGCCCGGACCGGATGTTCGCGAAGACATGAATCTACCGAAAGCATCCCCGCTGATCCTGATGGTCAGCGCGCTGATTCCCTCCAAACATCCCGCCGCGGGAATCCGGGCCGCGGCCAAAATCCCCGGCGCCGCCTTGGTGATCGCCGGAAACGGCCCGTTGCACGAGGAATGCGACGCGCTCGGAAAAGAGCTGATGGGCGAACGGTATCAGCGCGTCACCCTCCCCGCCGACCAGATGCCGAATCTGTACCGCTCCGCCGACGTCCTGCTTCATATGAGCCGCGAGGAAGCCTTCGGAAACATTTATATCGAAGCGGCCGCCTGCGGGCTCCCCGTCGTGGCGCATGATTACGAAACGCCGCGTTGGATTTTGAACGAGCTCGGCCTGTTCGTGGATTCCAGCAACGAAGACGCCGTGACCGACGCGCTGCGGAACGCCATCGCGAAAAAACACGAAGGCCAGCCCGCCGACACGCACGAACAACTGGCGCGGCGCTTCGCGTGGACGGTCGTCGCCGGTCAATACCACGATTTTCTTCGCCGGATTTTAAATCCAACCGAAAACGGATCAGATCATGAATGAAACCAACGTAAAGCATCAGGTAGGCGTCGGGGTGATCGGGCGCAACGAGGGCGAGCGGCTGATTCGCTGCCTCGACTCCCTGCGCGCGGCGGCCGCGTGCCTGGTCTACGTGGATTCCGGTTCCACCGACGGCAGCCGAGAGGCGGCTCTAGAACGCGGCGCCGAAGTGGTCGATCTGGATCTTTCCCGCCCGTTTTCCATGACCCGCGCCCGCAACGAAGGATTCGCGCGGATGATCGAGCGTCTTCCAGACGCGACCTTCGCGCAGTTCGTGGACGGCGACTGCGAAGTCGTGGAAAGCTGGATCCCGACGGCGATCGCCGCGTTCGAAGAGCACGCCGACGTGGCGGTGGTCTGCGGGCGCAGACGCGAACGGTTCCCTGAAAACTCGGTGTACAACCGGATGTGCGACATCGAATGGAACACGCCGATCGGCTTCGCGAACGCGTGTGGCGGTGACGCCTTGACGCGCGTCGAGGTGTTTTCCCAGCTCGGCGGATTCAACGAGGAGCTGATCGCGGGCGAGGAGCCCGAACTCTGCCTGCGCATTCGACAGGCCGGATGGAAAATTCTCCGTCTCGACGCGGAAATGACGTTGCATGACGCGAACATTCTTCGGTTCAAGGAGTGGTGGAAACGCAATGTGCGCGGAGGCTACGGCGCCAAGGATGTCGTGACGCGGCTGAGCGGTTCATATCCGGCGGAACAAATTCCGTTTTATCACATGACCCGAAGCGCGGTTTCCTGGACGCGGAATTGGTTGTTCGCCGCGGCGCTGTTCATCGTGTTCGGCGGCTATGTTTTTCAGCTCCCCGGCGCCATCGCCGGCGCCATCGCCGCGCTTGGATTGCAAGGACTTCAGGCCCTGCGCATCGCGCGGGGCGTACGCCCTCGGGCGACCTCCGCCGTCGACGCGATCGTTTACGGATCATACACCATGCTGGGAAAATGGGCGCAGCGGCTTGGACAACGCAAATACGACACGGATAAAAAGGCGAACAAAGCCGCGGCCATCATCGAATACAAAAGCGACGCCCCCGGCGAAGCAAGCGCGTGGAAGCAGGACAAGGCGCGCTATCCCCAACGCGCGTTTTTCCGGGAGCAGTCGCTGTGGGCGCTGGCCCTCTATCGTTTCGGACGCTGGGGCGACGCGCATGCGGCGCGCCCCGTCCGCTTCCTGGCGAATCGTCTCTACTGGATGGCGTATCGCTCGGTGGAAACCAAAACGGGAATCGGAATCACGAAACTGACCGCCATCGGACCGGGGCTGCGAATCCATCACTTTGGTAATATCTTCATTCATTCCGACGTCAAAATCGGGGCGCGTTGCACGCTCCGCCAAGGCGTGACCATCGGCAACCGCGAAGAAGGTGGCGCCGTTCCCGTCATTGGCGACGACGTCGACTTCGGCGCGTACGCGCAAGTGCTCGGCGGCATCGTAATCGGCGAAGGCGCGCGCGTTGGAGCGATGAGCGTCGTCCTTCAGGACGTCCCCCCCGGGGCGACGGCGGTGGGCATTCCCGCGCGCGTTCTTCCCGCGAAAGAATCCCCCGAGAAAGGAGCCGACACCCGTGACGCGTGACGAGACTATTTTATATGTAGGCGCCTATCTGCCTCGGCTTTCCGAAACCTTCGTTTACCGCGAGGTGCTGGAACTGATCAAAAACGGATGGACCGTCCACACCGCCAGCCTCCACGAGCCCGACGCGTTCGACGAAAGAGAAGCGACGCCGCGGCGGATGGCCGAAGCGACGACGGTGGTATACGGCGGCTGGGGAAAACTGCTGAGCGACGCGGGCGCCGAATGGTTCGCGCGCCCCGCGCGATCAACCGCCACTTTGTTGCTCGCCATCAAAGACGCGTGCCGCGAACGCGACCTTGCGTTCGCGAAACGAATCGTGCTTCCAGGGCAGGCGTTGGCGGCGCTGGCCCTCGCCCGGCGAACGCGCTCGAAAAACATCCGGCACATTCACGCGCACATGGCCCACGCCCCCACCACCATCGCCATGTACACCGCGCGGCAGTTGGGCGTCTCCTTCAGTTTCACCGGGCATGCCGCCGATCTGTTCCGCGACCGAGCGTTGCTTACGCGCAAACTCAAGCGCGCCGCGTTCACCGCGTGCATCAGCGAGTGGCATCGGGTGTTTTACCAATCCATCGCCAGCCGGCCGGAAGACGCGTACCCGGTCGTGCGTTGCGGGGTTGATCTGGACGATTTTTCTCCGGAACCCAAAACCACCGAAAACAACCCCGCCCTTATTCTGGGCGCGGGCCGGCTCGTGGCGAAAAAGGGATTCGACATTTTGCTGGAAGCGCTACAACGGTTGCGGGAGAAGGACATACCCTTCCTATGCACCATCGCCGGTGGCGGCGAAGAAATGGAGCCGTTGCAAGCGCTGTGCGACAAGCTGGGGCTGTCTTCCAGCGTCGAATTCGCCGGACCGAAGCCGAACCATGAGATCAACGCCATGATGAAACGGTCCGATCTGTTCGTCCTGCCCTGCCGCGTCGCCGCGTCCGGCGACAAGGACGGCATTCCGGTGGTTCTGATGGAAGCCATGGCCTGCGAGGTATGCGTGGTGTCGGGCGATTTGCCGACCATCCGCGAACTGGTCAAGGAGCGGGAAACCGGGTTTCTCGTTCCCCCCGGCGACGCGGACGCGCTGGCCGCCTCCATGGAAACGCTTTTGAAAGACCGTGTGTTGAGACAACGCGTCGCCCACAATGGCCGAGGTTGGGTCGCCGAAGAATTCGCATCGGACAAAAACGCCGCGCGCCTGACGAAGGCGTTTGAAAACGTAGGAAACCGCCACGGAGGAAGCCGTAATGAATGACGCGCAAGTCGAACCTGTTCAGCAACGCTATTGTCTGATCACCCCATGTCGTGATGAAGCCGATTACGCCCGTCGTTGTATCGACAGCGTGGTGGCTCAAACCGCGCGGCCGTCGCAATGGATTATCGTGGACGATGGATCCACCGATGAAACCCCGCGGATTCTGGCCGAATACGAAAGTAAACACTCGTGGATCAAAGTGGTGCGTCGCGAGGACCGAGGCAAACGCGCCGTGGGTCCGGGCGTGATCGACGCGTTCTACGCCGGCTACGAGCACATGGATCCGTCGCGCTTTGAATACCACTGCAAGTTTGATTTGGATCTGGATATTCCGCCGACCTATTTCGAAACGCTGATGAAGCGCATGCAAGCCGATCCCGCCCTTGGAACCTGCAGCGGGAAGCCATATATCACGGATCCGGCAACGGGCGCGTTCGTCAGCGAAAAGTGCGGCGATGAAATGTCGGTGGGGATGACCAAGTTTTACCGCAAAGAGTGTTTCGAGGAAATCGGCGGATATGTGCGCGAGGTCATGTGGGACGGCATCGACTGCCATCGCTGCCGCATGCTCAACTGGGTGGCCCGCAGCTGGGACGATCCGGAAATCCGGTTTGAGCATCTCCGAATCATGGGCTCCAGCCAGAAGAGCATATGGACGGGGCGCATGCGACATGGCTTTGGCCAGTATTTCATGGGCACGGGACTCGGCTACATGACGGTCAGCTCGATTTTTCGCATGACTCGCACGCCTCTGATTTTCGGCGGGCTGGCGATGTGGTGGGGCTTCATGCGCAGCATGCTGCGGCGGCTTCCGCGGTACGACGATCTTGAATTCAGGAAATTCCTCCGAAAATACCAACGAAAATGCCTGATCATGGGCAAGAACAAAGCAACGGAACGGTATCATGAAAAAGCGCGCGAAAATCGTAAATAAGCAACCACGCTCGTGGGTGGCGCCAGCCGTTGGCGGCGCGTTCCTTTTGTTGTCCGCGGTTCTGTCGAGCTCGTGCAAGACAACGGACCCCGGAACCTACGGCGTCGCCGACGAGACGGGTGCATACCAGTTGGCGACCAATATTCCTCCGGCGAACGTGTTCGAGCGCGAAACGCGGACGCAACTCAAGGGCTACGCGAATAGAAAAGACATCGCGGCATTCTCTGAACAGACGGAAGATTTCTACCATCTCGGACCGGGGGATGTTTTTAATTTCATCGTCCGCGGACGACCGGATATTTCGGTTAACGACGTGATTGTTTCGCCCGACGGAAAAGTGTCGATGCCGCGCGTGGGAATCCTCGAGGTTGAAGGGCGGTCGCTGGAAACCGTGACCAGCAACATCACGCAGCGACTGCACCGCTTCTACGAGGAGCCCGAAGTCACGCTCGTCATGAAAACATACAACAACAACAAGGTGTACGTTCTTGGCCGCGTGGCGAACCCCGGGATTGTTAATTTCCACGGACAGGGCAATCTGCTGGAAGCGTTGTCGTTGGCGGGCGGACTGCCGGTGGACACGACTCGCTCGTGGCTTTCACGCTGCATGATCGTCCGCGGCAACGACTTGATTATATGGGTTGATCTCCGCGATCTGCTGGATAACGGAAACATGGAACTCAACGCCAAGCTGCGCAACGGTGACGTGATATACATTCCGCAAAGTCTGGATCAGGTGGCCTACGTCATGGGCGAGGTGGAAAGTCCCGGCATTCTTCAGCTGAGATCTCAAATGACCGTGCTGGACGCCATCATGTATCGGGGGGGGCAAACGGACGACGCCACGGTTGACCAGATTTATCTGATCCGGGCCAGCGGTGAAAACAGAGGGGCCGTTGAGGAAATCAATCTGAAAGAAATGTACGCCAAGGGCGACTTGCGTAAAAACTACTTGCTCAAGGATGGCGACATCGTCTTCGTGCCGAAAAAAGGCATTGTTAAATACAACTATTACGTCCAGCAGCTGCTTCCAACCTTGTCCGTGCTGGACTTCTCGCTGGATGCCGCGGAAACCCTCGGGGTACTCGACGGGTACAATATAAATGTGTCAACGGGTAGTCAGTAACCGGTAGGAACTGAAGAGAGGAAAAGGCCTTGTCTACGTCTGAATTACAGATTAAACCGATCGACATCAAACGCTTCGTGCTGCGGCGCGGTCCGCTGATTATCGTTGTCGGGCTCCTCCTTTTCATCGTGCTCGCGCCGCTTCTGCTGACTCAGGTTCGGCCCGGCTACCGCGCGGAGACCCATCTAATGCTGACCCCCATCAAGCAACCGACCCTGCAAGGCCGCGAGCGCGATGTGATCACCGGAGATCTGCGCGACCACATGCGCACGCTCTCCAAACGCGTCCTGAGTTATAATATTCTTCACAGCGCGCTGAACAACCTGCCGAAAAGCGAATGGCCCGCCTTTCTCCATCCCTCCAAACCCACCGCCCGCAACGTGTTTTTGCTGATGAGCAAAATGGAAGCCCAGGAGATTTCGGGAACCTACCTGCTGGAGGTCTCCATTGAAGCCGGAAATCCCCAGGGACTTGGGCCCATGCTTAACGCCGTGACGAAAACATTCCTCGGGCAATTGGAAAAAGAACAGGAACAGCAATATACCCGGCAGCTCACCTATTTATCCGAAGAGCGCGCGCGCATCACGAACAACGTGAACGAGCAGCGCGTCAAGCTGATCGAACTAGCGCGGGGAGTTGGCCAGCGATCCTTCCTGCATAAAGCGTACGACGCCCATTTGGATAAACTACAGCTTCTCCAGAAATCCTATTGGGAAGTGGAGACCTTCCGCGTGGAACAGCAGCGCGAGTTGGACACCGTGCTGTTCGAGAACGAAAATTTGGGCGCGCTGGATCTTACGTCGGTCGCCGATCGACGGGTGGACGATAATTTTGGAATCAACCGGATGGAACAGTGGACGTATGAGAGCCTGCAGGAACTCCGCTCCACGATCGACGGCCTTACTCCGGCGAATCCCGAGCGACGATATGTCGAAAAACGCATGACCGCGATGGAGTCCTATCTTCAACTCTACAAAACAAACGTGCGCAGCAACACGCTCGACAATCTGACCAGCGAACAGGACCTCGCGATGAAAGAAAGTTGGATCAAGGCCGAGGCGGCCGCTCGCGCGGCGGAAAAGGCTTCCGAGTTTCTGCTGAATGAAAAGGTGGAGGCCGAACAAGAAGCCTCCGATATCTCCGGCGTCATTTTCAACGCGCAGGAAATGATTTACAACATCGACCAGCTGATGGCGCGTCTCGCCGCGCTGGACTCGCGCATCGACGACAACCAACTGCAGGCCAAGGCTCCCCTTCCCATGCACGTCGACCGCAAAGCCCAAACGCCGGAGGCGCCTTTTGAATCCAACCAAAACAAACTCCTGATCGTGGCCTTCATGCTCTCGTTTGGTTTTGTGGGAGCGGGCAGTTTTCTCTTCGACCTGCTCGACAACCGCGTGCGCAGCCGCCAAGACATCGAGCGCCTGCTGGGCGGCGCCATTCCGGAACCGATTCCGCTTGTCGCGGAAGACGACGCGGCCGGGCTGGCCCACGCCACCCGGAATGAGTTAAGCCAGTCCGTCGGGCAGGCCTACCGTAAACTCGCCGTCCGGCTGCGCCGCCACAAACCCGATCAAGGAGCTGGAATTTTCTGTTTGAGCGGAACCGACGAACAAGTAGGCGCCAGCACGCTGTGCGTTAATCTGGCGGAATGCTTCGCCGCCTACGGAGACCGCGTGTTGCTGGTCGACTTGAATCTCAAGCATCCCGCCCCGTTCTGGCCGCGGACCGAAAAGACGCCGACATCGGGCGGCGATATCCAGAAACTTATCAAGCGCGACGATGTTCGCGGCGTCGATGTTCTGTCCGGCGGCGAACAGTGGGAGGTCTTTCCGGCCACGCGGTTGAACTCCTTGCTCGAGCAGGCGCGCGGACCATACGATTGGGTCCTGTTCGATTGCGCGCCATTATTGGAGGACGACACCGCCCAACTGGCCGCGCAACTTTGCGACGGCGTGTTGATCGCCGTGCGCGAGGACAAAAGTTTTTACAGCCATTTATGCCGCGTCAAAGCCTTGCTGGAAACCTTCGAAATTCCCGCGATGACCGTTGTGTTGAATGGCGCGCACAGCCAACCAGGCGAATGGCTTTTCACCTCCATTCAGTCATCATTGCGGCTGCTTTCCGTGTTGCATCGCGAATGCCGGAACGTCACGCAACGGCTCAAACGGCCGCCTGAAAAAACCTAAACGGGAGCGAAAGAACAACATGAGTTTCAAACTAAATCCCCTCGCGCTATTTAAAGGCCTCATCGGAATCGCCCTATTGCTTTTCTTCATCAACATTGTTTTCATTATCATTAAATTCCGATTCGGCCATGAATACGTTCACGGCCTCTCACCGATGTTCGGCTTTGATGACGAGCAGAATATCCCCACCTATTATTCATCTCTGCTGCTGCTGGGATCCGGCGGGCTGTTAGCCATCATCACGCTCAACCACAAACAAACCGAGGTTCCCTTTCTTGAATGGGGCATGCTCTCGCTGATTTTTTTAATGCTGGGCATTGATGAAATCACCTGCATACATGAAATGTGCACCACGCCAACCAAATCACTGATCCCGACGTCGGGCTTCCTTCATTTCGCCTGGGTGATCCCCTACGGCTTGTTTTTGATCGTTTTTTGCGTCTGCTACCTTCGGTTTTTGTTGCGACTGCCAAAGCACATCATGGTGCTGTTCATCACCTCCGGCCTGTTGTTTGTCATGGGAGCCATGGGATTTGAAATGCTTGGCAGCAGGCAGGCTTACCTGCACGGGGGCGATACGATTGGATACGCCATGCTGTATTCATTCGAGGAGTTGTTCGAAATGATCGGAACCAGCCTTTTCGCGTGCACCCTGCTGAGGTATATCGCCGGCGGCTCCGGCTCTCTCTCAATTTCCGTGGAAAGGGATCGCGCGGCTTGAAACCAAACCCG
The DNA here is from genome assembly GCA_029287275.1 of Pontiella desulfatans. GTDB lineage: Bacteria > Verrucomicrobiota > Kiritimatiellia > Kiritimatiellales > Pontiellaceae > Pontiella > Pontiella desulfatans_A. The sequence goes on along the minus strand of JARFRL010000194.1, from coordinate 7,168 downwards.
TTCCAACGACTAGACATAATCCGCGGCACCGCTATTTTTCGAGAAGCTGGTCCTGATTATTGACCTTGATGATCTGTTTAACCGTCGCTGAAAACCCCGAAAACGACAACGGGACATCTTCCTCATCCGCTCGATTTTTGAGCGCGACCAGCAGGGAAAGTCCGGCGCAGTCGATAAAGCGCGTGGCCGAAGCGTCCACCGAGAGTTTCCGAGGGCGGCCATTTTCCCGCCAATGGGTGAAGAGCCGCGAAGACACCTGTTCTTTATTGGTGGCGGTCAATTCCGCCGGAAGAACGAGGGTCAACGCGCCGGCCTCAGGCGCGGTCACGGCGCCGGAGATGGCCTCGGCGGCGCGGAGCTCCATCCGACGAATCACGTCGGAGGGTTTGTTCTCGATGGCGAAACATTGATGGAGCCCCTGCGCGTTGAGCAAGCGTTCAACTCTCCGTGACGGAGCGTATACCAGCAACGTCCGGTTTTGCTTTCGTAGTTCCCGCGCGAGCAACACCAGCACTCCGAGTTCAACACTGTTAAGCCACCCGGTCGACTCAGGCATCAGAACCAGGTTCTTACCATCCGAAAACTCTCGCAGTCGATCGGCCTCTAGATCCGCTTCGTCGAGCGTCTTCAAGGACTTCATTCGGGCATGAACCGACTCCATTCCGAGAAGGGTTTTCCCTTCCGGCGCTTCGTCGAGCGGAGTCGATAATTTTCCGCGCGCCGAAACACGAATGGCCGTCAGCCGCGAAATGGCCCCCAACAAATAAAGCGCGTCGTATAGGTAGCGCCCCGCGAGTCGTTTGGGATTCGCCAGCATCCGGCCCAACCATTCGAGGCCAAGCTTTTGCATCCAGACCGGAGACCGAAGTTGAGCGCCGGCGATGAAGTCGAGCGACCCGCCAATCCCCATGGAGACCGGAACCTTCCAGGTGTGGCGATGCATCTGGATCCACTTTTCCTGCTTGGGCGCGCCGAACGCCACCAACATGATATCCGGCTTGGTTTCTTCCAACTGCTGCAGAATCACCTCGCTTTTCATGGTGATCACGTCGGCTTTTTCCGGCGAATAACAACCCACCACGTTCAGATCTGGATGTTTTTCGATCAGAATGTCGGCCGCCTGTTGAGCCACGCCGGGAGCGGCGCCGAGAAAGAAGAGTCGATGCCCCTTCCTAGCGGCGTGTTCAGCGAGCATGGGCGTGATGTCGCTTCCGGTTACTCGTTCTTTCAATCGAGGTCCGAACAACGAGGAAAGCTTAACCATGGGGAACCCGTCGGCCATCATGATGTCGGCGTCGAAAAGAATCCGCTGCATCTCAGGATCTTCGGCCGCCACCCGATGAAAATCCAGATTGGCCGTGGCGACCAGTTTCGATTGTTCGGACGCCACCAGCTCGTCGATCCATTCCAGCGTCGAAGCGAACGTCAGGTTATGATACGGAATTCCGAACAGCACCATCGGAACGGAACCTTTTCCTCGCGTGACTGACGGTGTCATGACTTACCTCCTCGCTCCCATGGAGCGTTAAAAACAGTGTCCATGCCGATTTCCTTTTTCTGGCGCTCGAGCATTCCCTGAATCCGCGCTTTGGCCACGCGCAACACTCTCTTTGGAGGTTTAAGCTCGGCGAGCACGGCGACCGCGAATCGTTCCATGCGCGCCTGGTCCGGCTGCACGGAAAAGATATAGCTTCCGAGCAGCGTGCCGAGCATCAAACCGTATTGCTGAGGATGCAGTCGCCAAGCCAACACTCGCCGCGCCAATTCAAAGTCGAGGCGGATCGGATGACCGTTTGGGGTGACGACATAGTTCGGCAAGCGATGGTCGGTATCGAGCAGGTTGCTTCTAACGAGAATACCGGTGGACCGAACGATCTCGCTCTCGAACCGCTTCACGGCCTCCTCATCGCCATTACGAATGTGCTCCTTGAGCGCTTCGGTGGGATCGAGACAGACCCCGAGATCTTCTTCCACCAGACATTCCGTGTGTCGGGCCTCGGCGCCACGCAGATGAAAAAGGCCATACACCTCTGGCACGCTCAGATGGTTCCGTCGCAAGTGAACCAGCGCGGCGCGTTCCCGATACGCGGTGCCGGTTCGCGTGAACCGGCGGATGGCTCCTCGCGGTCCGGGGCGATTCCAATATTTAAAAATCGCGGACCGCCCGTCAGGCAAAGCCGCCCGCGCGACGAGCACATCGGTTCCGCGTTCGCGCAATGATTCAAAGGGATACTGACGCGCGCTGAGGCGCTCGACGATGGATTGAAGGGTCGTATCTGATTTCATGAGCCCGCTTTCTTTCGTTTTAATTCACGCAGAACAAAAAGACCGCCCCCCATCAATGGGAAAAAGGCCAGCGCGCCGGACGCGCAAAGTCGAAGCATCGTGGACGACGCGGAAAGTTTCAGGAGCAACAAAACGCCCAGCACTCCATAGCCCCCGAAAAACAACGTGAGCAATAGGCTTTGGCGGAGCGCCTTCAGGCGATCGAGTGGCAGATGTCGGATAATGTAGAGCAACGCGATCCCCTGCGCGCCCGCCAGACCGAGAATGAAGCCCGGCAGACCGAACAGCAGGTATCCCGGAATCACCAGCCCCATGCCGCACACATTCAGCAGATTGGTTTGGAAAAGAATCCGCGTGCGTCCCATGGCCAACGGCACGCGGTCGAGCGTCGCGACCATGATCCAACCCCAGACATAGATCGACAGCCAGCGGGAAAGAGGTCCGGCGGCGTGATAACGTTCATCGTAAAGGAATTCAAAAAAGAGCGGAGCGAGCATGGCGAAGGCCACGCATACCGCGCCGCCAACGAGCAGGACCAGATGCCTGCCGCGCAAACATAATTCCATTAAGCGTTCGGGCTGGTGTTGCCGTTTGGTGAGCAACGGGAATAGCACGATGTTGCTCAAACGGGTCGTGATTTGCATGCCCAGCCGCGCGAAGGTCATGGCGATGCTGTAGATGCCCAGCTCGGCCAGACTCAGCAATCGGCCCAGCACCATGCGGTCGAGACTGATCACCAGAAAACTAACGACCGTGCTCGCGAATATCCAACCGCCGAAACGCACCAGCTCGGCGGCCGTTTCGCGGTTCCAGGCGATCCGGTCGCGGTATCCCGGCTCGAGCAAATGGCTGAGAAAAACGCGCGTCGCGCTCTGCGCCACTCCGCCGGCGACGAGCGCCCAGACGGATCGCTCGATCAACACCGCCCACAGGATCATCACAACCATGGAGACGATCTGAGGCAACAGTTCGAGCAACGTCACGGTGCCGATTTTCATGCGGCGGTTGAGCACGAAGAGCGAGGTGGAGGTGAAGCCGTTGAGCAAGGCGGTGAAACCAATCACCGGAAGAATCTGAAACAGCATCATGGCGTCGGGATGCCCGCCGGAATAGAATCGCGCCACCGGCCAAGCCAACAAACAGGAAATCAACCACAGCGCCGCGCCGCGAATGATCTGCATGGTCCAGGCCACATGCCGAAACTCGGGTTCTTCTCCGCGCGGGTTTTGAATGACCGCCGGCCCAATGCCCAGATCGGAAAACATCTGCAGACCCTGCATGAACACGTTCACTAGAGCCATGAGCCCGAAAGCCTCCGGAAACAGCAATCGGGCGAGAACCAGGTTCCCGCCGAGACGGATCACCTGCGAGCCGCCGAAACCAAAGAACGTCCAGAACGATCCGTAAATCGCCTGCGCGCGCGCGTTGTGCTCTAGACTGAATTTTTTCATAAGAGCCGCGGCGCCCGTTGGTTGAGTTCCGGCGCGCTTTCATCGGATAACGAATCCGATGAGTTCGATAGATTCTTGTTGAGGTATAATCCGGTCACGGCGCCGGCGAGCATCATAACCAACGGATTGAACATGTCGTTGAGCAAGCCATCAATCATATAGAGCGAGAGGAGAACCACGGGGAGCAACCCCAACGCGACGAGTGAACTGTTCTTCCACTCCGCGGTCGCGAATCGTTTCAAAAACAGCCATTGCGGCAACAACATGGTTGTCAGCATGGAAACCAATCCCGTTAATCCGTTTTGTCCCAATACGACAATCCACAGACCATCCGGCACTGAAACGGGCTCGCCAACCTCGTTAAAAACAAAGGAGCGCTTCCAACCGCCCCATCCGAAGAGTGGTTGCTGAAACGCCTTATCCATAAGTATGTCTTCATTCATGAACCGAAAAGACATGGACTGAACGCGATCTTCCGGCATGTGCAGCTTGTTGGTCAGCAGGTCCGATAAAGCGAGCCCGCTCCACGTTCCATTCGTCCGCATAACGACATAAAGAATCGGAATGAACATTAACAAAAGAATAGGCAGACGCGTACCCCTCCGCAAACTGAAACGTAAAACCATCCACCCCACGGCCATCAGCATGATGGCCCCGGTGGATTTGCATAGAATCGATATGAAAACCAAAAAGGCGATGATTAAAACCGGCTTCACCTTGACCTTGATGTATTTCGCGAGCCAATCCAAATGACCGGTCTTAAACAAATGCAGTCCGGCCAGCGACGCGGTGATCATCCACATGCCCACCATCAACCCATGGCGCATGAAGACCGACGGCCGCCAACCACCCCAACGGCGGGCCTGAGTGAGACTGGCGAGGCGGAAACCGTATACGATTTTATGCAGACGCGGACTCATCACCATCTCGAACATACAAAACGGAATATAAATAAGTCCGCCGACCAACAAGCCGACGCACAAGTCGCGCAGATCGTCCAAATTGGTGAAATACAGTCGGCCAAGAAAATAGGGAATGAACCACTCGGTGACCTTATCGAGCGTGGCGGAAACACCATCATAAGCCCCCAATCCATTGGCGATCGAAGAAAAGAAACTGCTTAGGCAAAACACAATGATCGGCAAATCGAATGGGCTGAAACGAATCCGAATCAATCGTTCGCGGTCGAAAACGAACACGCCGAGCAGCATGATGTAGCTTAGCGCGCTGATTTTTGAATAGTCGGGCAGGCCCGGCAGCGAATAGCTGTGCACCGGCAAAAACCCCCAGGCGATCAGAAAACCGGCGATCACGGCGACGCGGCCGTTGAACCGCTTAAACAGCCACAAGCCTAACGGAATCCACCCCAGCATCGTTATAGGAACAAAAATCGTCATATCTATTTATGAGACAAAAACACTTATCAATAGATTGAGCATTAAAAATGCCACAATGAATAATAACGCGGCGGAGCCATCAACTCATCCCACATCAAGATCCCGATCTTTAAACCTCATGATAGAGGAGCCAGATTCAAGATTAACAATCTAATTATCATTGATGAAAACAATACGTCATCGCGTGGCGCTTTCAATTTAAAAACATTACAACTAATTAAACATCCATGATTTTCTTAAATGACCAAGCCCGCGCGGAGGAATAAATCCAGAAATACCACATGATGCTAAACCCCAAACAGTAACAACGGTAACCACGAAGTTGTGGCCGTTGACGTTCTGAATTAATTGGGTCGCCTAATCGAAACAAGCGAAATTTGATCGCCAAAAAACGCTCCCCATAAAAACCGCGGGCGGAAAATGGCTCGCTTATTGCTTTTAACCTATCGGGAGGTTTCCCTGCCTACGGCGGCGGTAGTCATGGTTTGCGTCAGCAAGCGTGAAACTCCCGAAACAGATCCAACGCGACGTTGAAGGAGTAATGAAAGCGATTGAAAAAAAGAAGGCCGCACCTTTCGCGAAAGGAGTCTCGGCGTCGAGGGCGATGAGCGGTTTCCTCACCTTCTTCGTAACCCTCTTCGGAGCATCCGTTCTCGCGCTCCTTTTCATCATCGTCAAAGTGAATCTCACGCAACAGTACGAACTCGACCTGCGAAACAAAGCTGAGGCGATAAGACGCGAACTGGATTCGTTTTTCAACGATCGGGAAATCATTCTACAAGACTATGCCCGCTTTCCATTTATCATACTGGCGGCCCAGCAACAGAAGTTATCTGATGATTCCGTCGCGAACTTCATGAACCGACTTACTCTCATGGGCGGTCGCTGCAAGGTGAGCCTGCTGAACCAACAGGGGAAAAAGGTTCATCAAACAGCAACAAAACCAAACTTTCGATATGAGGGCGTGTCATGGCTCGACGAGCTGCTGAGCAAAAAGAAAAGTCGGCTGTCCATGATCAGCAACGACGGTTCGGCGACCTATTACCGACTCGCTATACCGGTATCGCTCAAAGAAGAAGTCGTGGGCGCGTTGATCGCCGAGATCCCCATTACGGAAATTGACAAGTCCCTGCGCTTTTCCGAGCAATTTCAAAACGAGCGCCTTGAGATCTTCTGTGGAAACATCCCGATAATCTCCTATGGCCCCGCCATCAACAAGGAACCCTATACCTGCTATTTAAAAAATAGAAATCTAACGATGACGTACAGCGTCAACAGCAATCCGCTGGCGGGTTCGCATAAAAATTTGTTCATAAGCATCGGAATCATACTGCTCACCACCTCGTTAATCGCCATCCGCGTATCGATCATTTTCGGATATCGATCTTTTGTCAGCCCCTTGGAACAGTTGCGCGTCATGACCGCCACGCTCGCCCACGGACAAGAACTCATCGCGCGGCCAACACACTCCAACATTAAGGAAATTCAACTTTTGTTGCGGGATTTCAACAACATGGCCAAGACCATCCACCAGCGAGAAGATGAGCTGAAAACCGCCGCTGAAACCTTGGAGGAACGAGTGGTCGCGCGCACCAATGCCCTGCGGGAAAGTCATGAAAGGGTCGCTTCCATTCTCTCAACGATTCAATCCGGCATCATGGTGGTTGATCTGGACTCGAACCAAGTCGTGGAGGTCAACGAGACGTTCGCGGCAATGATGGGGAAGCCCAAAAAAGACCTTGTTGGTGAATCCTGCCGAACTATTTCATCATGCCCGACCCAACAAGCATGCCAGTGCGAAAACACGAATCAACGAATTGAAAATGAAGAACACGCGCTGATCCGATCGACGGGAGAATCACTGACCGTACTGAAAAGCACGGTGCCCATTGGCTACAATGGTCGCCCACACCTACTCGTGAGCTTCGTGGATATCTCCGCGATCAAAGAGACGGAAGAAGCCCTGAAAGAAGCGCGGAAGGCCGAGATACGAATGGCCGCGCATATCCAGAAAAAACTTTTAATCGGGCATCC
>JARFRL010000105.1 GCA_029287275.1 Pontiella desulfatans | reverse complement strand
ACTCGCGCGTGGCCTTCTCGCGCAGTTCCTGAACCGGCACGTCGCCATCGATCGAAAAAACCGACGCGCCGTCTCGCTCAAAGAAATCCCATTTGGAGTCGTGCATAAGGTCGATCACCGCGGCCGCGGTCTTCACGTCGACCCCTGTGCGGAGGGCCTGCCACGTCACGCCGCGATACAGCGCGCCGGAATCCACGTAAATGAATCCCAGCTCCGCGGCCACGCCCTTCGAAACCGATGATTTTCCCGACGCCGACGGCCCGTCGATCTCTATTGTTTTCAAATCCATTTTATCCCTCCACCTTTCCGCCCAGTTGTTCCATGTGGGCCCAGAACTCCGGATACGACGTATCCACGCAGTCCACGTTTTCAATCGTGATCGCCCCGTCGCTGAAACTGTTCAGCACCGCGACCGACATCGCGATCCGATGGTCGCCATGACTATCGATCACCGCGGCGGGCGTTTTCAAATTCGCGGGTCCGGTCACGATCATGCCGTCCTCCTTCTCCTCGACGCTCACGCCGAACAGTTCGAGGTTTTTGACCATTTCGGCGATGCGATCCGACTCCTTCACGCGCAGCTCCGCCGCGTCGCGAATATCCGTGGCGCCTTCCGCCAGCGCGCCCGCCACCGCGAGGATCGGCAGTTCGTCGATCAGGTTCGGAATCTCGTCGCCCTCGATCACGGTTCCGGTCAGCTTTCCGCCGCGGACCTTGATGGTTCCGTAAGGATCGCCCTTCTCTTCCGTCACGGTGATCTCGATGTCCGCGCCCATGCGCTTGATCACGTCGAGCAAAGCGGTACGCCGCGGGTTCAGCCCCACGTTTTCGATCAGCAGCTCGGCGCCGGGTCGGGCCGCGACGGCGACGATCCAGAACGCGGCGGACGAGAAGTCGCCCGGCACCACGAACTCGCGCGCCTGGAAGCGCGGGCCCTTTTGGCCGTAGCCCTCGATCGAGATCTCCAGCCCGTTGATCTGGATGGGAATGTCCAACGCCTGAAACAATTTCTCGGTGTGGTCGCGCGTCGGCCGCGGCTCGATCACGGTGGTTTTGCCCTCCGCGAACAGGCCGGCCAACAGCACGCAGGACTTCACCTGCGCGGAGGCCATGGGCAGCAGATAGCCGATGCCCTTCAGGTTTCCGCCCGCGATCATCATCGGCAACGTGCCGCGTTTTCCGGACAGGCCGATGCTCGCGCCCATCAGTTCCAACGGGTGGCGTATGCGGCCCATCGGACGCGACGAGAGCGAGTCGTCGCCAACCATGGCGGCTTCGATTCCGCAGCCCGCGACGATGCCGGCCAGCAGCCGCGTCCCGGTTCCGGAGTTGCCCATGTTAAGCGGTTCTTCCGGCTGTTGGAGCTCGCCCGCGACACCGGTGATGTAGAGCGCGTCGTCCTTGAATTCGGCTTTCGCGCCCATCTGCTCCATCGCGGAAAGCGTGCTGCGGGCGTCCTCGCCGTTGAGGTAGCCGATCACTTTGGAAGCGCCCTCGGCCAACGACGCCAACATGGCGACGCGTTGCGAAATGCTTTTGTCTCCGGGGACGTTGACGGAACCGCCGAGTTCGGCGGGAAATACGGTTTTAGCGCTCATCGTTTTAGAAATCGGTTCAGGTTTAAAATTTGGTCTCGGTCGGCGCGGGCGTCTTCCAGCCAGGCTCGAATATCGTCGCCGTCGCCTTTTCGTAAAATATCGATCAGCCCGCGCAACTCGTCGTGAAACCGATCGAGCTCCGCTTCGAGCGCGGCGCGGTTGGTGTCGATGATATCGACCCACATATCGGCGGATCCCGACGCGACGCGGGTGGTGTCTTTGAATCCGGTGCCGCAGAAGTCGGCCCTTTTCGACGGATCGCCATCGGCGACCGATCGGGCCAGCGCGGCGGCGATCATGTGCGGCAAGTGGCTGGTCGAAGCCAGCGTCGAATCGTGCTCTTCCGGCGACAGCTCAATCACCTCGGAGCCCGCGCTTTCCCACAAGTCGCGGGCGAGCGCCTCGGCCGCGGCGGGCGTGTCGGCGGAGGGACATACCACCGTCAGGCGGCCTTCGTACAAATCGGGATCGCCGGCCTCGATGCCGGTTTTCTCGGACCCCGCGATCGGATGCGAACCGACGAAACAGGCCTCCGAGGCCGCGAACAGCGGCGCCAAGGTTTTGAGCAGTTCGGACTTGGTGCTGCCGACGTCCGTCACCACCGCGCCGGGCTTGAGCGCGGGAATGATCTCCTCGGCGAGTTGGGCGATGGACCAGATCGGCACGCAGATCACCACGACGTCCGCGTCGCGCGCCGCGTCGGCGGGATCGGCGAACACCGCGTCGACCACGCCGGCCGCCAACGCCTGATCGCGGGTTTCCGCGCGGCGGGCGTATCCGAGGATTTTCCCCGCGAAACCCCGTTTTTTGAGGCCAAGCGCCAACGACGCGCCCATGAGGCCGCATCCTAATATCGCGATGTTTTTAGAACTGTCCATGTTGGTTCCAGGTGATGAAAAAGAGCGGCTATTCTCCAAGGATTGAGAATTTATTCAACCTTAAAGCCGCGCGCCGACGCGGGCGGAGGGATTTCATACCGTACCTTTTTTGTTCTATTTAAATTGACTCACGCTCCATCCGAGACATTATAGCGCCAGTTGATAGCGAATTATTGGAGGTTTATCATGGCATACGAATTACCAGCACTACCTTACGCGTACGACGCGTTGGCGCCCTACATCGACGCGAAAACGATGGAGATCCACCACACCAAACATCACCAAGCCTACGTGAACAACGTGAACGCCGCGCTCGAAGGCACGGCGCTGGCGGGCGTTTCGCCTTGCGAATTGTGCACGCGCCTCGACGAAGTTCCCGAGGACAAGCGAACCGCGGTCCGCAACAACGGCGGCGGGCACGCGAACCACACCTTCTTCTGGGAAATCATGAGTCCGAACGGCGGCGCCCCCAGCGGCGAGCTGCTCGCGGCGCTGAATGATTCGTTCGGAAGCGTGGACGCGTTCAAAGACGCGTTCACCAAGGCCGCGATGACGCGCTTCGGCTCCGGCTGGGCCTGGCTGTGCAAACACGAGGGCGGAACCCTCGAGGTGTGTTCCTCGGCGAATCAGGACAATCCGCTGATGAAGGGGATTGGTTGCGGCGGATCGCCGGTTCTCGGCCTGGACGTCTGGGAGCACGCGTATTATCTCAACTACCAGAATCGCCGTCCGGATTACATTTCGGCGTTCTTCAGCGTGATTAATTGGGAAAAAGTCGGCGAGCTCTACGTCGGCGCGTAAAGCAAATTCGTTTTTCCTTGGTTGAAGCGGCGGATCGATTTATCGGTCCGCCGCTTTTTTATCGGCCCGCGGTTTTTTTGGCTTTGTAGAGCATCCACGCGGCGAGCGTTTTGGCGTCGGCGATTTCGCCGGCGCGGATTTTCGCGTCCATCTCCTGTTCGGTGAGCAGGACGGTTTCGATGCGCTCGTCGTCGTCGAACGACACCGCGCCGCGTTCGGCGGCGACTTCCGCGAAGAAGATGTCGATGCGTTCGGTGCAATAGCCGACGCTCGGGAATACGGGCCCGAGCAGCTCGAGCGACTCCGCCACGTAGCCGGTTTCCTCCGTCAGCTCGCGGCCGGCGGAAACCGCCTCGGCCTCGCCGGGATCGCAATTGCCCGCGACGACCTCGAAGCAGATCCGCTCCATCGGCTTGCGGAACTGATGAATGAAAACGAAGCGGCCGTCGGGCAAGCGCGGAATCAGCGCCACCGCGACGCCGTGCTGGACGATCTCGCGTTTGGAGCGTTTGCCGTTTTCCAACTCCACGTCGAGCACGTCGACGCTCAGAATAAGCCCTTCGTAAACGGTCTTTCGCGACAAAGTTTTTTCATGCATGGAACATCTCCGGTTTGAACTCCTGATGGATCGGCTTTATAGTCCACCGAATATGAATCAAGCGAGAAAAGATTGGGAGTCGACGGAGGACGCGCACCTTGGGCCGCACGCGAGCAAGAGCGCGGAGAGTCTGGGACGGAAGCATCCGGAGGCGCCGCACCCGTTGCGCTCGTGTTTCGCGCGCGACCGCGACCGCGTGTTCCACAGCCGCTGTTTCCGGCGGTTGGAGTATAAGACGCAGGTGTTCGTGAACGGCACGGCGGACCACTACCGCACGCGCCTGACCCACACGATGGAAATGTCCGCGGTCGGCCGCACGCTGGCGCGGATTCTACGGGCCAACGAGGATCTCACCGAAAGCGTTTGTCTCGCGCACGACCTGGGTCATAGCCCGTTCGGACACGAGGGCGAGAAGGTGCTCGACGATTTGATGGTGGATCACGGCGGGTTCGACCACAACCTGCAAAGCCTCCGCAACATCGAGGTGGTGGAATCGCCCTATCCGGACTTCAAGGGGCTCAATTTGACGTGGGAGGTCCGCGCCGGGCTGCTCAAGCACGAGGCCCACATCGAAGGCGCGGCGCTGGACGGCCATCCCATCGGCCCGTTCCAGTCGATCGAGGCGCAGATCGCGGACATCGCCGACGACATGACCTACCACGCGCACGACGTGGACGACGGGCTCGAGGCGGGCATCGTCACGCTCGCGCAATTGGAGACCACCGAGTTTTGGCGGCTGGCCGCGGCGACTACGAAGCGGCGCTACGCCAACCTTTCCGAATACCAGTTCCTGCGCGCCACGATCCGCACCATGGTCGAGTTGCAGGTGGTCGACGTGACCAACCACGCGCTCGCGGCGCTGGAGAAGCATCGGCCCGCGTCGGTCCGCGACGTGATGACCGCGTCCGAACGGATCGTGGACTTCAGCCCGGAAACCCGCGCGATGCTCGACGAGTTTTCGGCCTTCATGTTCAAGAACCTCTATTTCCACCATGGCGTCGCGAACGCGACGCGGCACTCCGTGTCGATGATGCGCCGCCTGTTTCTCCATTATATCGAGCACCCCGACACCATGGGCCAGAAGGCCCGCGAGCGGATTGAGGCGGAAGGGCTGTGGCGCACGGTGTGCGATTACGTCGCGGGCTGCACCGATCGCTACGCGATCGAGGAGTATCAACGGCATGGTCTGGGCGAAAACTAAACGAAGTTAGGGAGAACCATGAGCGACGTCATCCCGCTTGTTCAACTCGTCGCCGATGTCGGCTTGGTCGTTTTGATCTGGATGGTGCAGCTGATCATCTATCCCGCGTTTCATTTCATCGAGAAAGACCGCTTCGTCCAGTGGCACGCGGCGTACGCGCGCGCCATCGCCATCCTCGTCATTCCGCTGATGTTCGCGCAGGCGATCAGCGTGCTCGCCGGGATTGTACTCGATCCCGCCGCGCCCGGCATCGTCCAGCTCGTTCTGGTTTTCGCGGCGTGGCTCTCGACCTTCGCCCTGTCGGTGCCCTGCCACGGTAAACTGCGGGCGCGCGGAAAAGACGACGCCGTCATCACGCGGCTGATTCGCACGAACTGGCCGCGGACGATCGCGTGGTCGTTCGTCGCGCTGCTCGATTTCATCGCTTGACGGCGGCGCGATGGAATGGCATATATGTCATTTTAGTTAACAAATTGTGTGAAGGGGATATGCGATGAGCGAAGAGACCGAGCAAAAAGGGCTCCCGATGACCAGCAAGTGGGATCCTGAAATTCTAGCCAAAGAGGTCGCCGAACTGGACGCGCTGGAAACGGCGCCCATGGGCACTAAAATCAAGGGCTATTTGAAACGGACCGGCCCCGGTTTGCTCCAAAGCGCGATGACGCTCGGCGCCGGCAGCGCCGCGGCCTCGATCGTGGCGGGCGCGTATTACGGCTATTCCCTGCTATGGGTTCAACCGCTCGCGATGTTCCTGGGCATCATGATGCTCGGCGCGCTGGGCAAGGTCGTGCTGACCTCCGGGGAACGCCCCTATAAAGCGTTTGGCCGCGAAATCAACAAGCCGCTCGTTTTCCTGTGGGCGCTGGGCACCGTGATGGCCTCCGTGATCTGGCACTTCCCGCAATATGGATTGGCGGCCGGCGCGGCGCGCGATCTGGCCATTCAGATGGGCGGCGTGACCGAAAACGCGGGCGGCGGTTTTTCCGGCACCGGTCTGGCCGTGAGCTGGGGCGTTGGCCTGCTTATCCTCGGCATCAACGTCGCGACCACCTGGAACTACGGCAAAGACGCCAAAGGCATCAAAATTTATGAATGGTTCCTGCGCGGCACGATCGCGATCGTGGTGCTGATGTTCGGCGCCGTCGTGCTTAAAACCGGCATCAAGGTGGATGTGCTCAAGGAGTGCGACTGGGGCTTCGGCATGCCCACCACCACGAAAGGCGTCACGACCGTGCTCGGCGCCATCGGCGCGGCCGTCGGAATCAACATGACCTTTCTTTATCCCTACACGCTGCTGGCGAAAGGCTGGGGTAAATCGCACCGCAAGCTGATGCGCTGGGACCTGGCCCTTTCCATGTTCCTGCCGTTCATTCTGGTGACCTCGCTGATCATCATCGCGATGGCGAACACCGTTTATCCGCTCGACCCCTCCACCCCGCTCAAGCCGCTCGACGCGGCGCAGGCGCTGGTGCAAACCATGGGCCCGATTGGCCGGATTATTTTCGACCTCGGCTTCATCGCCATGACCTGCGGCGCCATCAGCACGCACATGGTGGTGTGCGGCTTCACCATCTGCGAAATGTTCGGCCTTGAATACACCACCAAACGCTTCCGCATGTTCGCGTTGGTTCCGGCCATCGGCATTCTGGGCGTCATCACCAACACCCCCATGTGGATGCCGGTCGCGGCCTCGGCGGTGTGCTTGACCATGTTGCCGATCGCCTACGTCATCTTCTTCATCATGAACAACAAGCGCAGCTACATCGGCGACGCGGTGGGCACCGGCTGGAAGCACGTGCTGGTGAACCTCATCCTCATGATCGCCATCGCGATGGCCACCATTGGCGGCGCCATCAAAATCAAAAGCGGCGTGATCGACAAAATCAAGATCATGACGAGCCAGGAAGCCGCGGAGTAACACCTCCCGTCTCCCATGAAAAAAAGCCGACCCGCGAAGGTCGGCTTTTTTTGCTGGGAAACGCTCGGCGCGTTAGTCGAGCTCGGCCGCGGGCGCTTCCTCGATCCAGCCGCCGCCGAGGACTTCGCCGTCTTTATAGAAGACGGCGGCCTGGCCGGGGGTGAGCGCGAACTGCGGCTCCGAGAAGACCACGCGGGCGGGCTGATCGCCGGAAACCAAAACCTTCGCCAAGGCGCCGTTGCTGCGGTAGCGCGGTCGCACCTCGCACTCCAGATCGCCTTCCGGCGCGGAGCCCGAGATCCAGTGGATGTCGGAGAGCGCGCATTCGGTTTTCATGACGCCGGGCCGCGGCGCGACCTCGACCACGTTGTTTTCGGTGTCGAGCCGTTTGACGTACATGCGCTCCCCGAGCGCGATGCCCAGCTTGCCGCGCTGCCCCACCGTGAAGCGGTGCAGCCCCTCGTGCGTTCCAACCACGTTGCCGTGGTGATCGCGGATCTCGCCCTTTTGGATGACGGAGGGATCGCGTTGCTCGACGAAGTCGGGCAGCTTGCCTTCCTCGATGAAACAAAGATCCTGACTATCGCCGCGGGAGACGACGGGAAGCCCGCGTTCCTTCGAATAGGCTTTCACCGCGGGCTTTTCCATGTCGGCCAACGGGAACAGCAGAAACGCGAGCTGCTTCTGGCTGAGACGATGCAGGAAGTAGGATTGATCCTTGTTGGGATCGGCGGCGGCCATGAGGTGATAGCGTTCATCGGCGCCTTTCACCACCCGCGCGTAGTGCCCCGTCGCGAGATGATCGCAATTGAGCTGCAGG